>CAZKJC010000380.1:0-1514 GCA_964552995.1 uncultured Ruminococcus sp. | reverse complement strand
TTGTCTTTCCCCCCTCCCCGTAGGTGTCAGCCCCAGTCCGAGCGCGTGAAAGCTCTGCTTTCCCAAAATAATAGAGCGGATAAACATAACAAATTCAACTTCAACAAATTAAAAGGAGTTCCACATTGCAAATCTAAAAAAAAATAAGCGTGCTAGCATAAATTATCATTTATTTCACCAACCGCAATTTTTGCAAAATATATCCCCGAGCCATGACAGCTCGGGGATAAACTCATAAGATCATTTTATACAACAGCGCCCTTAGTGATGTATACGGGGTAATCGGTGGTACCGGTGATCGCGCGGTTCTTGGTGATGGTCACGTCCTTATCGGCGATAGCGTCGATAAAGGAAGCCTTCTCCTCGATGACCGCTCCCTGCATGATGATACTGTTCCTGATAACAGCGCCCTTTCCTACCTTTACGCCGCGGAAGAGCACGGAATTTTCAACAGTACCCTCGATAATGCAACCATCCGCAATAAGGGAATCCTTAACAACGCAGTCGATGCCGTACTTCGCCGGAGCAACGTCGCGAACCTTGGTGTATATCGGCTTCTTGAGAGAGAATACCTCGCGGCAGATATCGCGGTTCTTGATATCCATTGTCGCCTTGTAGTAGGTCTTCATGCTGTCGATTATCTCGTAATAGCCCTCGTACTTGTAGCCCATTACCTTGAAATCATGCAGCTTATGCTGGAGAATATCAGTTTCAAAGCTGTACAGGCTGCGACAAAGGCTCTCGCGGATAATATCCTCCAGGAATCTTCTGCGCATTACATATACGTTGAGCGCCACGTTCATCTCGCCGCTCATAGCGGGTCTTGCGAGCACGTCGTACACGATATTGTCCTCGTTCACGCACAGAATGGTCTGCGCGGAAGCTCTCTCCGCGGAGTAAACTCCCTTGCCGTAAACGCAGGTGATATCCGCGCCGTTTCTGTCGTGGAAGTCAACTATGGGCTTTATATCCATATTGACAACTATATTGCTGTCCGACATCACAACATATTCCGCGTTGGATTCCTGTATAAACTCCAGCGCTCCCGCGAGAGCTTCCATTCTTCCGCGGTACATACCGCTGCCCTCTCTGCCGTAGGGCGGGAGAATATGAAGTCCGCCGGTCTTGCGTGCCAGATCCCACTCGCTTCCCATTCCGAGGTGGTTCATGAGGGAGTAGTAATTCTGCTTTGTGATTATTCCGACCTGGGTCATTCCCGAATTTACCATGCTTGACAAGGGGAAATCAATAAGACGGTACTTGCTTCCGAAAGGAACGCTTGCCATCGCTCTTGCCTTTGTCAGCTCGGGGAGGGTCTGCTCGTGCATATTCGCGAAAATCAGCCCCAAAACGTTAGCCATACTTGCCATGTCAATATTATCCTTTCTTTCAATTAAATGTCCTTAGATATCATAGCCTTGGGCGGAGCCACCGCGTTGTCCATGAATGCTTGTAAGTAGCTTAAGGCACTTTCAAAGGAAAGTGATTTTTTCTGAAAGGACAGCATTTAGAAA
>CAZKJC010000379.1:0-1543 GCA_964552995.1 uncultured Ruminococcus sp. | reverse complement strand
CGATCGTGTGGCTGCTCAACTGGATAATGGGCTTTATCTTTGATGTGAGCCGCGAGGTTGGGGGGCGCAGGAGATGACGGTTATAGGGTTGTTTTTCAAGCGGCTTAAGCTCATGCCGCACTTCCTTTTTCTAGTTGCAAAAGATTTTGTGAAGTGGATAATTGCCCGCGGCTGGACGGTCTTTGACGATTGGGGCTTACATATTTTTGTCGGTAAATTCGGCGCGGGTAAAACTTCGTCAATGGTTCGGGAAGCTTATCGGATATGCTGCCGATATAAGGGAATGACGGTTCTCACAAACGTTAATATTAAAAACTTCCCCGAGGATACAAAAATAATTTATCCTCTTGAATATGCCCGTCAGATACTTGAAGCTCCCGACAATACGATAGTCATAATTGATGAGATCGGAACGATATTCAATTCCCGCGACTGGAGCAACAGCAAGGGCGGGGGAGTGCCTAAAGCCCTTTTTCAGCACCTTTGCCAGTGTCGCCACCGACATATGAAGATATTGGCAACTACGCAGGACTGGATGTTCATGGACAAGCAGCTTAGACAGATAACAGCGGACGTTACTGTGTGCTCGTCCTGGTTCGCGCACCCTTTCTCCCGTATGGTTACTAATCGTGTATATGACGCGCGCGAATATACGATGTTTTTTGAAAATCCCTTGTTACCTCTGACGGCGTTGTATATTGATTGCTACGTTCAGACCGACAAGCTGCGGGCGCTGTATGATACAAAAGAAATGGTAGAAACACTTATGAAGATGGAATATATCCCCGATAGTGAGATATTGGCGAATCAGACCGGAGACCCTGGTACACCCTCGGAAGTCCCCGCGGATAGGAAAAAGCAGCGGGAGCTTCTGAATAAAATTAAAAAAGGCGGTTTATAAGAAAGGTAGGAAAAAAAGATGGTAGAGAGATTATTTGATTATTTGACCCTGTCGTGCCTTACGACAAAGAACATCAGCGTTGAAGAGTTCCTTGATAAGGTTCTTAACATTCTGGAGCTTTCCTCGCTCTGGTCGAAATTTGACCTTGTGGGACGTTCCCGCTATTATTCCTTAGTTTATCGGTATAACGATATTTCAATTAAGATATGTGACCCCGATCGCCTTGTAACCCAGGGGATTTGCGTTGAGTTTTCGGGGAACGGTCTGGCATTTTATCAGTCGCATTTAACGGAGAAAGGACTTGACTTGCGGCATATAATGAAAACCTGGCGCAGCTTCTCGGTCGGTGGTTACTTTACTCGTGCTACTCGTATTGACTACACTATGGACGAAATACGCTTTAATGGCGATACCCCGTGGCTCACTATGAAGCGTGTGAAGAATTGTGTTAGAAAGCATGAGTTCCGCTCTCGTCTTGCAATGCAGAATCCCAAAAAGAGAATGGTCGTTGAGTTTAACGATTTTGCGAAAAATGATGTTGAGCTAGGCAGTACCGTATATTTTGGCAACCGCCGAAGCGTTGCTTTCTGCCGCTTTTATGATAAGCTGCTAGAACAGAAGCATAAAAAGATCGAGGTTGAC
>CAZKJC010000378.1:0-1544 GCA_964552995.1 uncultured Ruminococcus sp. | reverse complement strand
TGAACGCTTACTATGACGCTAATATATTCGAGAACGTTCCCTTCGCTAAGCTCGACCAGACAGGCGTAGGCAAGCTGATGGAGATGGCTATCAAGCTTGGTAAGGCTACCCGTCCCGAGCTTCATGTAGGTATCTGCGGTGAGCACGGCGGCGATCCGTCCTCTGTTGAGTTCTGCCACAAGCTGGGTCTGACCTACGTTTCCTGCTCGCCTTTCCGCGTTCCGATCGCAAGACTGGCAGCGGCACAGGCAGCTATCGCTGACAACAAGTAATTTATTGCTTGAATAACTTATCCCCGCACCAGAGGTGCGGGGATATTTTATACAAGCTAACACGAATAAATTATTTCACAAAGTATTCGGGAATTTTTAAACATATAGTTGACAAGCCCCCTCGGATATGCTATAATATAGCTGTTGATAAGATATCAGCCAAAATTATAAAGGAAGTACACCTATGGGAATTATTCGTATCCGCAAGTAAGCATAGCGTTCTGAAAGGCTTTAAGAGCCTTGAGGGATCGCTATGCCTTTTTTGTGTTACGAATAAAACAAACGAGGTGTATTTTTATGTCCAAAAGCAAGGTAAATCCTTACATTATTTCACAAAATTTCCTTACAGACCGCCGTATTATTGCCCGTTTGCTGTCCAAAACCGATATTTCGGAAAACGACACGGTGCTGGAGATCGGCGCGGGAAAGGGTCACATCACCAAGGCTCTTTCAAAAAGGGCGAAAACGGTTATTTCCTACGAGATCGACAGGGCGCTTTATGAAAAGCTGAAGCCGGACGCCGCCGAAAATGTCCGCCTTATCTGCGGGGATTTTCTGAAATGCAGGCTGCCCGCAGCTCCCTATAAGGTTTTCGCGAACATTCCGTTTTCAAGGACATCGGAGATCATAAGGAAGCTGACCGAGAAAAATTTGCCGGAGCATATATGGCTTATAATGGAAAAGGGCGCGGCAAAGCGCTTTTGCGGGCTGCCGCGGGAGAATGCCAACTCGCTGCTGCTAAAGCCCTTTTTCGATGTTAAAATAAGCTACTATTTCAACCGAACGGATTTCCACCCCGCGCCGCGGGTCGACGTGGTTCTGCTGGAGCTTGTCAAGAAGTCTGCGGATATCCCGATAGCTCGGAAGCGGGATTTTGCCGAATTTATCTCGCGCTGCACTCAATACGGATTTTACGGCTCGCGCGCTCCGCTGACAAAAAAGCAGGTCTCGACCGCGCTAAGGCTGGCGGGGATTCCCGATATAAAACCGTCGGGCGACGTTACATATATTCAATGGCTCTGCCTTTTCCGATGTTGGGAAAAATTCGGGCGGCGCTGACGGCGGTTTTCTTTGTGGGAATGCCGCGGCGATATGAGCCGCTGGCTTGGAAGTCCGGACTATATAAATGATAATTTATGCTAGCACGCTTATTTTGTTAGAATTATTAAGTAGCTCCGTTCTTGTGTTGTGCGAAAGCGGAGCTTTCACGCGCTCGAACTGGGGCTGACACCTACGGGGAGGGGGGAAAGACAAAATCCGACAAAAGCGGGG
>CAZKJC010000377.1:249-1592 GCA_964552995.1 uncultured Ruminococcus sp. | reverse complement strand
CTCACATTTTCCTTCTATAGTTTAAGTGATTATTTTTCAACGGTTCCTTAAGCTATACTCTCCCTTTATGTTCCCGTCAACAATGTACATGACCCTTGTGCATTTTGCCGCGACCTTAACGTCGTGGGTGACGAGCATAATCGTCGTTCCTTCGGAATTTAATTTTGCAAGTTCCTCCATTACCTCATCGGAGGAAGCGCGGTTCAAAGCTCCCGTTGGTTCGTCAGCAAAAATCATTTTTGGGTCATTTATCATGCTGCGGCAGATGCACGCTCGCTGAAGCTGGCCGCCCGAAACCTCGTTGATGTCGTTGTCGGCAATGTCGATAATGCCGAGCCTGTGCATTAAATCCTGACCGCGCCGCGCCGTTTCTCTGCGGGGTTCACGGTGCTTTTTGGATTGCGTTGCGGGAAGTATGATATTATCCAATATGGTGAGGTTTTTCAGCATATACATTTGCTGAAAGATAAAACCCATTTCGTCAAGGCGCAGGTCTGCAAGTTCTCTTTCGCCTATCCCTGCGATATTTTTCCCACAGAAACTCACTTCTCCTGCGGTAAAATTATCCATGCCCGAAACTGCGTATAGCAGCGTGGATTTTCCAGAGCCTGACGGACCCATAACGGCGACCATTTCTCCCTCGCCAATTTTGAAATTTACATTTTTCAGTACATTATTCTGCCGCTTGTTTACGATATACGTTTTGCAGAGGTCTTTTACTTCAAGAATGTTCATAATTGCTTCTTCCTTTCATTATTCAATGTTTGCCGTATCAGAGGATTTGATTTTTCTTGTGTACAGAGCGGTCAAAAACGCACTTACGACTGTAGCAGTAAGGACGATAACGGGAAATACTGCGTATATCTCCATGGGGGTTTGCATATATTCCACACCCATTTCAAGCCCCATTGTTCCGAAAATTGGGTCGAAGCAAAGCTTTGTAAGGGGCATACCCAAAAGCTCCGCAAGAAGTACAGCCACCGCTGCCGAAATGAAAAATCTTAACGTGTGCTGTCCGTATATTTTGGCGTTCCTTATGCCTATGGCTTTCATGAGGGCAATCTCCGCCTGCTCCTTTACGATAAAGGAACGCTCCATAAGCACGGTTATAAGCGCGGCTAAAATTACCGTAAGGACGGTGGACATTTTTTTAACCGCATCTATGGCGTCGCCAACCCCGGTAGTGTCACTTACTGTTTCGCCCGCTGTTTTAACGCTTGAGAACTTAGGATAAAGTTCCTTAATCTTTTCAATTCTCCTTAATACTTCCTTATCGTCGGGGGCGTCGGTAAATTTTATCTGCGTACCAGGGGATCCGGTTGCTACAAGATAGTTTATATCGC
>CAZKJC010000377.1:0-239 GCA_964552995.1 uncultured Ruminococcus sp. | reverse complement strand
GCCCTGATTGACCATTGCCTGATACAGAGCGGTTATGATAAATTCTGCCGTTTCGCCCGTCGGGTAGGACACAGTAACGGTATCGCCTATTTCCACACCCAGCTTTTTTGCCAAAATGGTCGTCACTGCAATTTCGCCGCTGTTCTGGGGAGGAGTACCCTCTATATATTCGTACATATCCATTGTTGTTCCCGTACCTTGAAGTATAGCTGTCTTGCTTTCATATTCGCCGTGTCCAA
>CAZKJC010000376.1:0-1604 GCA_964552995.1 uncultured Ruminococcus sp. | reverse complement strand
ATAGTGATACCGCTTGCAGTCAAGATCAGGCGCTCTCCGTCGATGTACCGCAAGAAGTTCCGGCTTACGCTGCTTTGTCTGATGGTCATAATCGCCGCGAACGTTCTGTATATCATAATGGATATCGCAATAGATTTCTCGGTGCTGACCTACGGTCTTATGGCAATAGCGATATACTATTTCAACGTTATATATGTGCCGCAGGGACTGGTCGAGGGTCTGCTCTCGTCAAGCATAAGGAGCATGGACGACGGCGTGGTATGCTTTGATATTGACGGAAACTGCGTTTACGCGAACTCCATAGCGTATGCTTTCTTTAAGGAGATCGACCCCGCGCCGCTTACCGCCCTTTTTAACAAATGGCTGGGAGACAGAAAGCTCGCCGAAACGGAGGACACCGAGTGGAAGGAATCCCAGGGCAAGGGCGAGTCTATAAGGTATTACGACAAGCAGTTCAAGCGCCTGTGCGACAGCGATGGACAGTGCGTCGGGTGCTTCTTCAAATTCCACGATGAGACCGAGGATGTGAAAAAGCTCGAGGCGGAAAGATACCGCGCCTCGCATGACCGTCTTACGGGGATATATAACCGCGATCATTTCTATGAAAAGGTCGGCGAAGTCGTGCGGAACGCTCCTCAGGACGAATACTGCATGATCTGTGCCGACATCAAGGATTTTAAGCTGGTAAACGATGTTTTCGGCATAAATAAAGGCGACGAAATACTTATCGCGATAGCGAACGCGATGAAGGAGCTGTCCAATGAAGGCACGGTCTACGGCAGGCTTTCGGCAGACCGTTTCGCGCTGTGTATGCCGCGCAAGCGCTTTGATAAGGATGTTTTCGTAAACACGATCCGGGACCTGAGGCATTTGCTGGACGGTACCGCTTACAGGCTGAACATACATATCGGCGTTTACGATATAGTTGACAAGGACATAGAGCCGTCGGTAATGTGCGGCCGCGCGTTTATGGCGCTCGCGACGATAAAATCCAGCTTCACGGACATGATCGCGTGCTATAACGATGATATGCGCGATACCACCCTTGAGGAGCAGAAGGTGATCGGCGAGTTCAGCACGGCGCTGCGTGAGGGGCAGTTCTGCTTCTATCTCCAGCCGCAGGTCTCCGTTAAGGGAAAGACGCTCGGCGGAGAGGCGCTGGTGCGTTGGATACACCCCGAGCGCGGGCTTATTCCGCCGAACGAGTTTATTCCGGTGCTGGAGCGCACGGGTCTGATATGCCGCCTGGATATGAACACATGGGAGCTTGCCTGCAAAAAGCTCCGCGAGTGGCAGGACAGCGGTCTTTCCGGCTATCACATCTCGGTGAATATTTCTCCGAAGGACTTCTACTTCACGGACATTTACAAGACCTTTACGGGGCTTGTCGAGCGTTACGGGATAAATTCGCGCAGCTTAAAGCTGGAGATCACCGAGACCGCGATAATGAGCGACTTCAAGAAGCAGCTCATGCTTATCCAGCGGCTTCGCGAATACGGCTTCTGCGTGGAGATGGACGACTTCGGCAGCGGCTATTCCTCGCTCAATATGCTTAAGGATATGTCGGTGGACGCGCTCAAGGTGGATATGGAGTTCCTGCGCAA
>CAZKJC010000375.1:0-1612 GCA_964552995.1 uncultured Ruminococcus sp. | reverse complement strand
CCCCGCGCGAAGCGCGGAACCGGGATTCCAAAGGGACGCGTCCCTTTGGCGGGGTGCATGAGTTGAAATGCTAACGCATTTCAACCATCAATTTTTGCTCAAATTGCCCTAAAGGCAATTTGATTTTGCTTCGCAAAATACCGCAAAAATTGGGGACAGAGCCCCTGCCGAGGCGTGGGGTGCAGTGCACCCCACATTCGCAACCCCGTACTTTTCAGAGGGCGATTCCCTTATCGTACCCTCTTTAACCCATAATGCCGAATCGGGCGCTCCCCCTATGATATCTACCCCTATTATACTTTAAATACAGCGCAGTTGGCAATAAGCTTTTTAGACAAAATGAAAAAATAATCTAACAATATTATAGTCTAATATTCCGAATTTTTCAATAAGCTATTGACTAATCGTCGGATTACTGCTATATTATACTTAGGAAAGCAAAAGGGCTTTCCGACATAAGCACTGAAAGGCGGCGATAACAATGAAAGAGCTCAAGGTAAAGCTCGAGTCCATCGAATCGGTAAAGGAATTTGTCGGCATGACGAACCGATGCGCTTTTGACATCGACCTTGTATCCGGCAGATACGCTGTTGACGCAAAATCTATTATGGGCATTTTCAGTCTTGACCTGTCCAGGGCGCTTGCGCTGGTCGTTCACGCGGACGATGAAAAAAGCGCGGATTTTCTTGAGGAAGCGGACAAATTCATCGTAAAGTGATGATCCGCTCACTCGCACCAAAACCACGAATACAACGCCGCAATCCCGCGGCGCAGTTCAACCGACAGAAAGGAAGAAATTATTATGACAACGGCAAAAATCAACATCAACACCATTGACGACGTGAAGAGCTTTGTTTCCATCGTGACCAGATGCGATTACGATGTGGACATCATCTCGGGCAGATACGCGATCGACGCGAAGTCCATCATGGGTATCTTCAGCCTGGACCTCTCCAAGGAGCTGACCCTCAACATCCACAGCGACAGCTGCTCCGATTTCCTCGACGAGATCGACAAGTACGTTGTAAAGTAAGCATACCACCGCATTCAAACTTCCGGCAGGGGACAACGCGTTTTCGCTTTGTCCCCCTTATTTTTTGAGATTCTCCGCTCAGCGGCAGCACGCTATATCTTGCTCAGAGCCAGATACGCCTTTACCTTGTTCAGCACCAGTCTGTCATTATCATAAGCCAGAGCCGCCGAGGCGCTTCCTATCTCCACCCAGCGTATATCCGAGATCTCCAGCTCCTGCGGTATAGCGTCAAAGCTCACCGCCCGCCCGATAAAATACACGACCTCTTTGCAGGTGTCGCGGCGCGGGTTGAAAATAACCGTTTCGCGGAACTCCGCGTCGTCTATCACAATATCTATATTCGTTTCCTCTTTCGTTTCGCGGACGGCGGTGTCGGGCTCGCTCTCGCCCTCCTCCACATGCCCCTTCGGAAACGACCAGCAGCCCGATAAAATATGTTTTATCAGCAATATCTCCGTATTGCCGTGAAACCTCCTGTACACCACCGCGCCGCAGGATTTCTCATAATTCAAAATAACCTCCTTATTTAAAAGAATTTCAAAATTCCCGCAAGCACGCTCCGCTCCACTTCGTTCCGCT
>CAZKJC010000374.1:0-1620 GCA_964552995.1 uncultured Ruminococcus sp. | reverse complement strand
TTAATTATCCGTCAGAATACTATTATGCGCCTGCCCGATTTATTCCTCGCTCATTCCGCGATTTATTACCTCAATAGTGGACTCGTCAACTCTTAAATAGGGTATCGTACCCATTATCGCCCTTAATTCCGCGACGGCTTCATTTCCCTCACTATCGCGCAGCTTCAGCATACATTTGCAGTAAAATTCGTCCTTATCCTCGTCGTACAGCGGCACGGAAACAAAGACCGTAACCAGCTCCGAGCCGTCGGCGGTAAATTCGTCATATTTCGTCAACATATCCATCATGTCCGCTCTGCCATAGTTAAAGTATGGTATTATATATTTGGGATTTTTGTCGATCTCGTTGGCATTGTCGGACAGCATATTATAATTATTGATAAAATTCAGCGTCTGCACGGTGCGAAGCTCATAGGATCCATCGCTCTCGTTCATGAAAAACATACGGTATTTTGAGCCGCCGGCTTGGGTGATGGATATCGTCATTTCTCCCGCTTCTTCAAATTCAAGGGTAACCTGATTTTCAAGCCATACCTCGCCGCCAATAGAAATCGTTCCCTCGGTGACGGATTTAACGCGGCATTTCCGACCCGCCAGTTCCTCATTATAGGCAGTCTTGAATCTGTCCAGCAGGATATCGGAATAGTCGTCGCCGATATAGAGATACTCCGTGAAGCCGTCTATATCGCCCTTTTCCAGCAGCCCGCCGATCTTTTTCACCTCCATATCCATAAATATTCTTGAAAAGCTCATATAACCGCTTGACTTGTTCAGCTCTCCGTAGATAAGGTTGCCGACCGTTACCAATATCGCTAATATTATCAGCGCGAGTATAACCGTCAGCGCTCTGCTTATTATCAGCTTTTTCCCTATTTTCTTAAAGGGCTTGATATCCCGCCCGTCCGGTTCGGCGGCGGGTTCAAATTTTGTGGTGAGCGCCTTGCAGTCCGCGCATTTCGTGAGATGCTGCTCCAGCTCGCGCGCGGTCTCCTCCTCGCACAGGTTCTCGTTGTAAAGCGGTATCAGATCTCTTGCAACATTACATTTCATAGCCTTGCTCCTCCATTTTCTCAATGATTTTCTGCTTTGCCCTGAAAAAGGTCACTCTCGCCCAGTTCTCGGATTTTCCGCAGATATCGCCGATCTCCCGAAAGCTCAATCCCGAGACCCTCAATTCAAAAAGCTCACGCACGGGTTCGGGCAGCTCTTTCAGTACGGCTCTTGCGGCGGCAGCCGCTTCCCTGTCCTCAATGATATCCTCAAGCCTGCGCTCGTCGGCGAGGGCGGAGAAGTCGTCTATATTGAGATTGGAACGCTCCTTTTTCTTGATGTAATTCAGATATTCGTTTCGGGCGATCTGACACAGCCAGGTGGTGACCCTGCACTCGCCCTTGAATTTATGGGCGTTGATTATCGCCTTGCAGAAGGTCTCCTGAACTATCTCCTCCGCAACATCTTCGCTGCGAGAGAGCTTTAAAATATACTTGTAAAGCAATCCGGCATAGTCCTTGAATATTTCGTCGAAGTCCACTTTTCTCCCCCCCTCTGTATCATTAGACAACTCAGAACCCTTTTCGTTACTTATTCAAAAAAATTTTCCGCGAATGATTTTAAAAAAAT
>CAZKJC010000373.1:0-1638 GCA_964552995.1 uncultured Ruminococcus sp. | reverse complement strand
AGAACGGAGCTACTTAATAAATCTAACAAAACAAACTGCTCCGCTAAATTATCATGTAATATCCACACCACCACCCAGTCACACTGTGAATGGGCAGAGTTCCCGCGGAGCGGCGCTCCGCACAATTACGCAACAGGAGATATAAAGCTGAATACCATGAACAGAAACGGTGCCACGAAAAGAACGCTGTCGAATCTGTCAAGCACTCCGCCGTGACCGGGCATTATGTTTCCGAAATCCTTTACCTCATACTGCCGCTTTATCACCGAAGCCGTAAGGTCGCCCAGCACGCCCACCAGGCTCGCCGTCATGCCGACAGGGATAAGCACCGCATAGGACATGAAGCTCTCCGAGGCGATAAACAAGTTGTACACCAGGCACTGGATAAACACCACTACTCCCACCGTAACAACGCCGCCGATAAGACCCTCCACGGTCTTTTTGGGGCTGACCTTGGGGCAGAGCTTGTGCTTTCCGAAGAACGTTCCGACAAAATAAGCGCCCGAATCCCCGAACCACGCGCAGAAAAGCGTGTATACGATAAGAAATACCCCCATCGCCGCGTTCTCTACGGAATAGCGCACGAACAGTATGCAGCTCAGCGCTCCCGGGATTGCCAGCGCCGCGCAGCCGCACATCGCCACATCGGAGAATTTCAGTGTTTCATGCTTGGCAAGCATTATCAGCAGCAAACAGAACACGAACGCCAGATAGATCGTTACAACATATTTCCGTATCGCGGGAACGTTCAGCACAAAGGGCACAGCTACCGCGAAAATAGTGCAGAACCATTTCATCTGCTTATGCTGCCCGCACTTCACCGCACGGATAAGCTCCCATACGCCGACCGCTCCGATAAATGCCAGCACTGCCATATACAGCCAGCTTATATCGAAGATCAGCACGCTGACTCCTATTACGATACCGATGATCGCGGAAATTATCCGTACAGCCATACTTTGGTCATGCTCCCATACGGGAACATTACTCCTTTCGGGTTTTGTGTGATTTTCGCAGCAGAGTCATACTACAACCTAAAGCCCGCCGAATCTGCGGTTTCGCGCCCCATAAATATCTATGGCGCTTTCAAGGTCGTTTTTACCGAAATCCGGCCACAGAACGTCCATAAACACAAACTCGGCATATGCCGCCTGCCATATCATGAAATTTGACAGCCGCTGCTCGCCGCTCGGGCGGATAACCATATCCAGCGGCGGCATAGCGCTTGTGTAAAGGTGCTCCTCAATAAGGCTTTCTGTGATATCATCGGGGGAAAGCGACTTGTCGGCGCACAGCCGCGCTATTTCGGCGCAGGCGGCGGTTATCTCCGCCCTCCCGCCGTAATTCAGCGCTATACCAACGATAAAGCCATCGTTATCCTTGGAGGACAGCTCGATATCCTCCAGGTCGGCGCAGATATCCTCAGCAAGCGGCGCTTTATCGCCAAGAATGATTATACGGATATTCTCGCGTGCCGAGGCTCTTATATCTTTAATATAACGTCGCAGCAGCTCCATTATACCCTCGACCTCGTCAGCGGGGCGCTTCCAGTTTTCGGTAGAGAACGCGTAGAAGCTGGCGCACTCCACTCCAAGCTCTCTGCACCAGTTGATGGTTTTCTTGAAAACCGACGCGCCG
>CAZKJC010000372.1:0-1667 GCA_964552995.1 uncultured Ruminococcus sp. | reverse complement strand
CTTACCGCCTCCTCCATATCCTTTACGATCTTATTGACGCCCGCCACAACGATCACCTGCCGCGGTCCGAAGATCATAGCCGAAACGCGGTTTCCGTTGCCGTCCACGTTGTACAGCTCCCCCTCCTCGGTAAGGGCGTTGGTGCTTGTTATAAAAGTATCGGAGTTGAACGCGGCGCGCATTATCTCCTCGACCTCTTCCCTGTCCTGCGCGGCGGAGCGGTCGAGAAAAGCTCCCGAGTACTCCTCCTCCAGCATCCGAGTGACGCCGCTCTCCCTCAGCGTGACAGAGCCGCCTATGGTTATCAGCTTGTCATTCTTGATCAGCTCGCGCACCACTATCTTGAGCTGATCGCAGTTCTCCACATAGAAAGGCTTCATTTTATTCAGCTTAAGCGCCGCCATTACCCCTTCTATCCTGCTGTCCTTTGCCATGTACTTAACCTCGCTTTATATTTTTTGTTTGAATAGCCGCCAACTGTCAACTATCCGCTATCAACTGTCAACTGCCGTCAATCCTGACCCATTTTCTGCTTGATGGTAATTATCGAATTATCCGAAATATTGAAGCCGCCGTCCAGATAATCGCCGTAGGGAACATAATATTCCGCGGGGGACGAGGCATATATTATGGTATTAAGCAGAGCCGCCTTGTGCGCGGTATAGTCCTCCTCGGTAATGCTGCTGTCCTGCGCGTCAATGAAATGGCGCGAGTAGGTGTCCAGCAGGGAGCTGTCCGCGTAGGAATAATTCTGATTCACAAGCGTCGCGAGCACGTCGCCGACGATATTGAAGCGGTAGGATTCGCCCTCCTCAAAATCCGCCAGCATGATATAGCGGTAGCAGGATTCGGGCGAGAAAAGCTGCTCTCCCGCGTTATATGTGCCCGCTTCAATGCCGTCGGGCACGATTATGGTTTTCGGGACGTTATAGCGCACGTTGCCGTATACCGAAAGAAGATCCACAAAGCTCTCGCGGGTAAACGAGACATAGTCGTCCAGCTTTACTCCCACAATGTTCTGAATAGCGGAGATAATGCCCTCTCCGCCCTGCGCGGCATAGATGTTGGGCAGGTCTCTGCCCTCTGCCGCCACGCTTATCTCCGGCGGAACGGGAATAAAGCACAGCCTGCTGTCCACCGCGTTATATGCGGCTATAACATACAGCCCCGGGCTGTTCCCCTCGCTTTCGGACAGCATGGCGAGTATATTGAAATTGTGCTCCGCCGTGGGAGTGAAGCTCTCGGACAGCTCGCCCGCGGAGTTCAGACCGACCTCCTCTGCCCTTTCGGGAAACAGATACCATCGGAATGTGAATATAACCATTATAACAAACGCCGTTGTGATAACAAACGCCAGAAGATAAATATACCAGTTGCTTTTTCTGCGAACAGCCATAAACGATCCTTTCTTGCGGAAATAAAAATCCGCGAAAAGCTATTGAATTTTTATAAAATATGTAATATAATTAGTTGTATCATAATATATCGGAAGTCGAATTTTCAGTTTGTATACAGCAACGAATAGCCCACGCATCCGAATTTCAAAAAGTGCGCATTTTGCCTTAACGGCAAATGTCAGCTTGTAGAAAAAGTCATCACAACGCAATGTTGGGGCAGGAAATTTTTCGCGAGAGCCTGACGCGGTTCGCTCCGCGTAGCGGAGTGAG
>CAZKJC010000371.1:0-1713 GCA_964552995.1 uncultured Ruminococcus sp. | reverse complement strand
GTTTTGGAGTTCGCCAGCAAAATCTGAGCAAGTAAAAACGCGGTTATCATCTGCGCCCATACCGGCAGCGGCAGCCATATCACTATTGCGACCCCAAGCACCGCGCAAACGGTTATGTATATGAATATCCGCAGCTTATCCGCGTTCCATGAGAATTTGGGCGAAACCAGCGCCCCTACCGCGATAGCGGCGATCTCCGGAAAAATGATCTCGCGGTTGTCGAACAGAACCGCTGCCGCGGTCATTCCTCCGACTAAAATGATCGTACAAATTATAGGTAAAAGTTTTTTCATATCCACAAAGTATCACCCCGCAGCCGATCGCCGAGGGGCGATCAGCTGCGGGCGGTTTTTTATTCCGAGAACACCACGATCCCCGACTCCTCGAATGCGCGCTTTACCTCCGCGAAGGTATTGCCCGAAAAGCCGCTCCCCTTGATAAGCACCGCATACTCCTGTCCGGGGTACATGGAGTTCATTTTTCCGATAAACGTCTTTGCCTCAACATAAACGCTTGTATTGTTCTCTGCCGAATAATCTATCAGCAGCGTGAGATTTTTCAGCCTCTCCTTGTCCCCCGAAAGCTCCGCGTCGGTGGAGAGCTTCTCCGCCTCAAATAAGCCCGAGCCCATTTCGGGAATCACCGCCGCGCCGTTTTTCTCCGCTTCTCTTCTGGCGCTCTCGACCACCCTCCACAGCGAGGTCAGACGCTTTGAGGAATCACTGATATCCGAAAGCAGCGAATAATCGACGGTATTGAAATTCGGGAATTTCGTGTTGGTGAGAATGATCGTCTTGAATCCCGCCGCCGAAAGCTCCGCCGTTATATCTCCGATAAAGTCCGCCGTTTCCTTATTAAACGGCGTGAGCCATGTCTTGCCGCCGTTTTCCGCGTAGTTGTCCAGCCATGTCCAGCCCTCGGTGGCGGTGAATTTTATCCCCTCAATGCCGGTGGGGCTGATATGATCCATCAGAGTATTTATCCGCGCTACGGGAGTAAGCTCCGCCCTTGTGATTATATCGCATATCTGCTCCGCGGTGAGCGCGCCCTTAACGCCCTCGCCGTCCTTTATTCCCTCAATATCGCTTTTGTACAGGAAATATCCGTCCGCGTCCTTCAGCGTTATCGCAACGCCCGTATAGCCGCTCGCTTTCGCCGCGGCAATCGCGCTGTTAAGACTGCCCGAATTGAGCGCCGCTCCCTCGGGAAGTATAAACGTATCCTTAAGCGCGTATTCCTCCGCGGGCGGCTCCGCGCTCTCCGCCGGCTCGGCGGATTGCTGAACGCTCTCCGCGTCTGCGGAATTCTCCGCCGTCGGCGGAGTCCACACCGATGATTCATCAGATGTATACTGATCCCTGTTCCTGAAATAATCCATTATCGGCTTTCCCGCGCTGTATCCCACCACGCACAGCACGGCGGCGGCAGCAACGGTCAGTATCACCGCAAGCGTCTGCTTCCCGCGGTGCTTCTTTTTAGTATACAAATTATAATTATGATGCTTTATCTTGATATTGGTCTTTTTCTTCCCCATTGCTCCTCCTGATTAAAAGAAATTTTTGGCGACCCGCCTGCGAAAACTCCGCTACGCTCCTTTTTCACAGGCTCTCGCCAAAAATTTCCCTGCGTGGGCGTAACGTTGATCTATGCGAACGTTGCTTTTCTGCGTGAGTTTGACGTTGCTCTTTGCGGGCGTTGTTTTGCTGCGCCGAC
>CAZKJC010000370.1:0-1720 GCA_964552995.1 uncultured Ruminococcus sp. | reverse complement strand
CCGCCCGACATGCTTCACTCCGCTGCGCGGAGCGAAGCGTGGCGGGCTCTCGCGAAAAATTTCCTGCCTCAACATTGCGTTGCGATAAGTTTTTATACAAGCCGCGATACTTTTTGACAAAACCTTACCAAACATCATTTTACCGCTTGTAATTTCCTATGATATTAACCCCGTGATCGGCAAATATTAAACTCGTTGAAAAAAATGAAAGGCACAGGTAACATGGAAAAAACAGCTAAATTCATTTCAAGGGCATTCTGCGCGGCGATAGCTCTCACGGCAATGCTTATAAGCTATTACTATGCCGCCCTGCCCGTTAATATAAGTATGGATATTTCCGACGAGTTTCCCGACGGGGGATTCTCCGCGGCGGTTCTGCGCCCGCTGGGAGACGGGGCGGGCTACTATGTGGGAGCAGTCCCGATAAAGCCCGCCGAGACCGAAAGCGTGGAGCGCCCGAGCCTCGTCCCCTGCGGCACTCCTTTTGGGATCAAAATGAGATCGGACGGGATCATAGTGGCTTCGGTGGCGGAAAAATCCCCTGCGGAGCGCTGCGGGCTGAAGCAGGGGGATATCATCACCGCAATAAACGGCGTAGCGGTGCGCACTAATGCCGAGGTCTCCGAGGCGATAGCTCTTTCGCCCGACGAGTGCGTGATACTCCTGAACCGCGGCAGCAGCGAGCTTTCGCTCAGCTGTACGCCCTCCGTTGAGGACGGCGTGCCGCACATCGGGGCGTGGATCCGCGACAGCGCGGCGGGAATAGGCACGCTCACCTTTTACGACCCCGAAAGCGGGCGCTTCGGCGGACTGGGACACGCGGTAAGCGACGCGACGACCGGCGATCCCGTGCCGCTTTACTCGGGCGAGATCACGGGCGCTGACATCTACGATGTTATCAAGGGCGAATGCGGCGCGGCGGGAGAGCTTTGCGGCATTCTGCTGCCAAATTCCACCGAGGGAACTATCGCCGCTAACACCCGCGTGGGAGTTTTCGGCTATCTTAACAGCGCCGTGGAGGGCGAGGCGCTCCCCATAGCGTTCAGGCAGGAGGTGGAATGCGGCGACGCGGTCATACTCGCCACTATCAATGGGCGCGTTCCGCAGGAATACTCCATAAAAATAGAAAGAATAAATCTGCTTGACATCAACGGTCCTAAAGGAATGCTCATAAAGATCACCGACGAGCGCCTGCTCGACGAGGCGGGCGGTATCGTCTGCGGAATGAGCGGAAGCCCCATCATACAAAACGGTATGCTGGTGGGAGCCGTGACCCACGTCCTGATAAACGACCCCACAAAGGGCTACGCCGTTTTCGCCGAGAGCATGACCGAAATGCTTGAGCAATGCGGGGAGCTTTTTGAGGGCTCACCCGCGGCGTAGATGGATTATAAAGTATATCAACATTGTGACCACGCATCAGAATTTCAAAAAGGTGCGCATTTGCCGAACGGCAAATGCTGCACGGTTTCGGCTAAGCACGCGCAGCGCAGTGTAGCGAAGCGGAACTGCGCGGAGTGTGATTAGCCGAAATTTTGAAATTCCCATTTAAATCATTTGCTTCTCGTCAACGCTTTTAATTTTACTTCTCGTCAACAGTTTATAAAAAGATTTAAACAGCGCTTTACGGCAGCACCGCCAATACCCTGACATCAAACCCCGATTCGCCCGCGTAGACCTCCGCGCGGCATTTGTCGGGGATATCACCCGAGATTATCCT
>CAZKJC010000369.1:0-1732 GCA_964552995.1 uncultured Ruminococcus sp. | reverse complement strand
AAGCGCACCGAAGCCCGACCCGCGACAGATAACCCTGCAAGACCTCACGGGCGATCAGCGGGATAACGTCGGCTTCTGGTGTGAGATCTTGCAGGAGTGGCAGCGCGTCCGCGCCGATCGCGGAGATAATCTCGGGAAATGCAAGGTCGATGAGCTCTACTGCGCGACCATCAAGCTGAAATATCCGAACATCAGCATTTCGCCCGACATACTTTACCGCAAATATCGAGCGTACAAGGACGGCAATCTGGCGGGGCTGGTAGATCACCGCGGCGGGCATAACAAGGGGAAATCAAGCATTCCGCAGTATATGCTGGACGCATTTTACAGCCTATATCTGCACGATAACAAGCTCGCGGTGAGCCGCTGCTATTCCCTGCTACAGACCTGGGTGCAGACGCATTACCCCGAAGCGGCGGGGGATATTCCATCGGAACGAACGTTCCGCCGCAAAGCCGAAGGGCGGCGTGTCGGTGAAGTACCAGGCAAAGACCATGACGCAGGACAGAGGCACGTCCTTTTTCCTCGACAGAATTGAAGTTGATGAGAGCGGCTTTATCGCGACGGCGGCAAGCGCGGCAGCGATATTTCAGCGGGAGCACGTTATTCCCGAGGTGGACGCGTACCGTTACAGTTCGCTGTACAAGCTGGCTAAGGCTAAGGGATATTCGCATGAATATGAAGCCGTGCATTCCGACCATACTCTCCGAGCTTCATAAGGACGTAACGGCGGTGCGCGACAGCGGCGCGGGCGCGGCGGATCTGGTAATAACCATGCCCTACCCTGTCGCGGATACGCTCAGCAGCTCCGAAGCGGTGACGCGGTACATAAACGTCGGGCAGTTCAGCCAGGGCGGGATAAATATTGATGTTCAAACCTTTAACGGTATCCCGATCATTCGTGTACCCTCGGAGCGCATTGAATGGCGTGACGGTGTGCGGCGCATGGAGCGTCGGTACAACTCTATCCAGAAATTCATCGACAACACGGTGGTGCGGCATATGAATCCGTATGTTCCCATGAAGAATGGTATTCTTGCAAAATCCGTTATTATCGGCTCGAGAATGGGCAGCGGCGAGCTTGTCTTTGTCGCGCCCTACTCGCATAAATTATTTTACAGCGAAAATATGCGCTTCAGCAAGTCCCGCCATCGGCTGGCTCAAGCGAGATGGGTCGAGGGAATGAAAGCAGCGCGTATGCCGCAGATCGAGCGCGAGGTAAGAGATTATTCAAGGAGGCTGATGCCGTGAGAAATTCAATAATGGACAGCATTTCGGAGTTTATTTCGGGCTGTCCGCACATCAGACCGGAGCTGCCTTTTTATCTGGACTATGTTGGCGCTGAGGACTGCTACTGCATAGGCTCGTCACCGAATTATCCGTTCAAAAAAGATATTCTTGGAAACAAGATATACACGGTGACCTTCGATTTCGCCTATCGCACGGCGGTCTCCGATGATAAGGAGCGCGGCGCGAGTATGGCTTTCCTAGAGGATTTCAGCCACTGGGTAGAGGATCAGAACGAGCGGAAAAACTTTCCCGCTCTTAAGGGAAATGAGATCGGACTAAGTCTTTCGGTTATTGAGACCGGAACGCTTGACGAGGTCTCTGAGGACAGGATAACGGGGGTATATCTTACCCGTTTACAATTTATTTATAAGGAAAGGAAAATGTAACTATGGCAATTAAAGGAACAGGCGCGGTTGAGCGCGAGCAGAGTATTCTTATGATC
>CAZKJC010000368.1:0-1739 GCA_964552995.1 uncultured Ruminococcus sp. | reverse complement strand
GGGAACCGGTCATCGTTTGCATTCGCAAACTCGACCTTTTTGAAATTCCTGCGTGAGCTTTACGCTGCACTTGGCGTGTGTTGCTTTGCTGCGCGAGCTAAGCGTTGCTCTCTGCGGGCGTTGCTTTGCTGCGTGTGCGGAATGTCGCTGTTTTAGCGCCCTATACCTTGATTCTTCTTGCTTCACAATAAAACCGCTTGTCGTTTGCGTGCCCCATCGAGAACGTCTTTCTTGGTAACGCGCCGTCCTTTATGACCGTCGGGAACAGCTCGGATTTCTCAATAGACGGCAGCAGGAAACCTATGCTCCCGCTTTGTCCGCAAAGACTCCTTACCACATCTTCACCGTGTATGTAGTCTATCTTCCCCGCGTTTTCCGCCAGATAACCGTCCAGAAAGCCTTGCAGCGAGCCTACCGTAAGATTCGAAGCGGGCTTTGTCACAGTAAAGCTCTCCTCTTTTCCGTTCAGAATAACCTTAAACCGCTGACCCTCGCCGTCCTTTGTCAGCCCGAGAGCCGCCGTAAGCTCTTTCATCAGCTTATCCGTGTCCGTATCCGTTATAACTCTATGGATCGCCTCAAACTCCAGCGCGGGGCTGTGAAGATTCACCAGCTCCACCAGAGCGTAACGGGCAAGCTGCGCGTCCGGACTGCCCTCGCGCTTCTTCATTTCATAGCATTCCTTGGCGGTGGCGAGCGAGTGATTTCCGTCCCCCATCGCGTACAGCAGAACGTCCTCATTATCCAGCCCGTATCTCCTGTTGAACCCTGCCTTGTCCGACAGCCTATCCAGCGCCGCCAGGACCTCCGCGGCAGCGCCGCCGTCAACGGCAAATCCCTCAAGATGACCGCCGTTCTGCATAAGCTCGAAATCGTATACCTTCCCGAAGCTGCCTGCCCTTGCTTCAAGCGGCTCTATGACTGTTTTTGCGGGGTCGTCGATAAGTATCATTATATGCGGGAGCTCCAGCGCCGCGTCTTTGCGTATCTTTACCCGCGGGGGGATCCTCGCGGCAACGGTAGCCTCCGTAGCGCGCACCTGCGATCTGCTCCCTTTATTATAGTCATACATCTCAAGGTCGATAGCTCCGACGATACCCGTGCGCACCTTGCCGTCCGCCTGTGTGCGGCGGGTAAGTATAAGACTGTCCGAATATTCCTCAAAAAGCCCCTGTGCGGAATATTTTTCCATTTCAGCGTTTATGGCGGAGATACGCTGCTCCGTGTCGGGCTGTTCAAGATAGACCTCGGGGAGAATGAGCTTAAGCGCCGAGGGAGCGCCCCCCACTATCTCAGCCGTTTTCTCCCAGTATTGCGGTTCGCCGGTATATTGGTCGCACGCGACCACGCTCCATTTGGACATATCGACCGAATCCGGCTTGGGAATAAGAATATTTGCGGTAGAAAAAGCCGTCATAGAAATGATTTCCTTTCATTATAAAATGAACGGTCGAAGCGGAACAGGCTTTTTTCCGATAACATTGATATCCGCTTCGGTATCCTGCTTTTATTGTACCATATTCTTGGTTTTTTCGCAATATGTTTTTAAAAATCGGTAAATTTTTTAATTAAGATTCTGCTTTAGGATAGCAATTGCGCGAAAAGCTCCGCAGCCCCGCGCGAAGCGCGGAATCGGGATTCCAAAGGGACGCGTCCCTTTGGCGGGGTGTCGGGGCAGCGCCCCGACTGGGGCGAGGGGCGAAGCCCCACATTATAGCGTAAGCGAGGCGCTAAAGGAG
>CAZKJC010000367.1:0-1751 GCA_964552995.1 uncultured Ruminococcus sp. | reverse complement strand
GTTTTTCATGCCATTTTCCCTCCATATCTTTTATGGTTATTCTTGGCATTTACACAGTTCGTTATTCAGACTCCATATATCAATACGGCTTTTATTGATCAACCGCAGGTTACAGCCTGTGGTTATCTTATAATAAAATCCTAACGCGCTGATGTCCTTTTGTTTCTCTGTTTTATCAGATAGATAGTTTGATTGTTACTGAATAGTATAGCTTACCGTGTTGCTGATAGGTACATATTGCCCCTGCACATAAGCGGTGAGGTAAATCTCATACTCGCCGGGTCCAGTGTAGAAATAGGTGTAGCTAAGTTCATTTTCGGCGTTTCTGTGCAATACCTGTTCGCCGTTATAAAAAACCATCCAACCGAGGTTCATATACCCCTCCACTTCCGGTCGGGTTACTGTGTGATTATCGTCAATCGTGATTTCCACAGGATCTTCAATCACGATCTCGCTCTTTTCCTTATCGTTGAAGCTCAAAAAATCGAATTTCTCGCCGTTCACCAGAACATCGGCGGTGCAGTTATTTTTTCTGCAGTTAGCGTCCCAGCCAAGCATACTGCCTGCTCTGCTGCCGTTCACCTCGCCGCTTACCTGTACATTCTCATACGTTCCGCCTATCGCTTGACCCGCCGCAATGCCCGCATTGCCGCCCTGTACCTTAGCGTCCGCAAACGAAATATTCACAAGACAGCAATAGGTTTCCCACCCGATAAATCCGCTGTCCGAAAAACCATCTATCTTCATATTGCTGATAGTATACCCTGCGCCGTCCACCATTCCGCTGAACGGGTGGTCGCTCGCCCATCCCATTGGTGCCCAGTCATAACCATCAAGGTCGATATCCGCCGCAAGCTGCATAAACGAAATAACGTACTCCTGTGTGTTGACATACCAACAAAAGCTTGCAAGCTCCTGCGGCGTACTCACCAAAAATACGCCCTGTGCCGCCGACTGCTCAATATAATCCGCGTCCGCCAACAGCGGAATATCGCCGCAGTCAAATTGCTTTGTCCAGCCGTCCTTATCGGGGTATCGCGCAAAAAGCTCGGCGCACTCTGTTTCATACAGCTTTTGCTTTTCTATCTCGCGAAGCTCCGCGCTGTCTGCCGCCAGCAGCGTGATTTTCTCGTTACCGAACTGAAATGCTATCTTATCGCAATCGTCATAAAAGCTGTCGATATAGCACCGTTCTCCGTCGATCTTTATATAGAACCTCTGCCGCAAGCTGCGCCCCGCCGAAAAATTATGCGCCGTGCCGTCGATCACGACAATGCCGTCCTCCGAGAAAACCCACTCTTCCGACAAATCCTCACTGTTGTACCACACACCGACCAAGCTTTTTCCCTCTTGCGAGAGCTTTACCATGCTTTTTTCGCTTTCCGCCAAACTTTCCGAGCTGTCCGCAATATCAGGATCATCTGCAGCGTTGTTAGGCAAAAGCACTGACACACCCTCCCTACGTGCAGTACACCCGCAAAGAAAAACCGTCAGCACGATCGATAAAATCAATGTTTTTTTCATCGTGAACCCTCCTATTTCCGCTCCCAAAATCCGATTTATAATTCTATCCACATTATACAACAATATTCACGATCTGTCAACCCACACCGTTTTATCATTTCGGCAGCTTGACCGCGATCCCGCCCCCTATCGAGCAGCGCATCGGAAGGGTAAAGATAAAAACTCCCGCCTCAAAAGGACGGGAGTTCGTATTGCAAAATAATAAATTATCTCTTCGAGAACTGAGG
>CAZKJC010000366.1:0-1766 GCA_964552995.1 uncultured Ruminococcus sp. | reverse complement strand
CATTATCTGCTGCGGCTGCGACAGGCGCATTACGCGGTTGTTCTGGACGTGGAGCACCTCCATATCCTTGTCGAATCGCCCGCTGCATATTCTCATAAAGGCTATCCTGTCGCGATGCGCCTTGTTCATGTTCGCCTGGATTTTAAATATGAACGCGGAAAATTCCTCGTCGAACGGGTCTACCGTGCCGTCCTCGGTGTTTCGGGGCAGGGGAGAGGTCGTCATTTTGAGGAAGTTTTCAAGGAACGGCTCAACGCCGAAATTCGTCAGCGCCGACCCGAAGAAAACGGGGGACAGCTTGCCCTTGTTGACTAGATCAATGTCAAATTCCTCGCTCGCGCCGTCCAGAAGCTCCACGTCCTCGGTAAGGGTCTCGTAGTTGTTCTGCCCGATCAGCTCCGCGAGAGAGCTGTCCGCAAGGTCGACCTCCGTCGCGGCTACCTCGCGGGTTCCGTTGTTAGCCTCAAAGGAGATTATGCGGCGGTTGCCGCGGTCATAGACTCCCTTGAATTCCTTGCCCGAGCCGATGGGCCAGTTTACGGGGTAGGTCTTTATGCCGAGCTCGTTTTCGATCTCGTCCAGCAGCTCAAAGGGGTTGCGCGACTCCCTGTCCATCTTGTTGATAAAGGTGAAAATGGGGATATTCCTCATCACGCATACCTTGAACAGCTTGCGGGTCTGGTTCTCAACGCCCTTTGCGGCGTCGATGACCATCACCGCGCTGTCCGCCGCCATAAGCGTGCGGTAGGTGTCCTCCGAGAAGTCCTGGTGTCCCGGGGTATCGAGGATATTTATGCAGTAGCCCTCGTAGTTGAACTGCATTACCGAAGAGGTAACGGAGATACCGCGCTGCTTCTCTATTTCCATCCAGTCCGAGACCGCGTGGCGGGCGTTTTTCTTGCCCTTGACCGCGCCCGCGAGGGAGATCGCTCCGCCGTAAAGCAGGAATTTCTCCGTGAGAGTGGTCTTGCCCGCGTCGGGGTGGGATATTATCGCAAACGTCCTACGACGTTCTATTTCATGTTTTAAATCAGCCATTTTAATTTTCCTTTTCCGTATAATTTATTTGATCGACCCGATAAAAATATCATTTGTATTATGGCTCTCCGTGTCGGAGAATAATGTGATGAAAAAAGGCAATATCCCTGAACTCGGGAATTTCCTCTGCTCTGCATTCCAGAGCATACATATTGGATAACCATTCATCTCCGACCTTTAGTTCGTTTCGCTGTAAAGCATAGAAAATGCGCAAGCCATAAACTTTATGTATTTGCATATCTTTGCAGTATTCTTCTAACTCGTGATCGTCATACTCATTTATCGTTCCGAAATTAACAGATTCCGCGTTTCCGTTTTCCAATAGCTTCAACGCCTCATCGATATTATATTCAAACACAGCTTTCTGCATTATTTTTCCCGCTCTGTTATGCTTGATAACGGAAATAAAGCCATTCGGTTTTAGCAGTCTGTTAAATTCTGATAACAGCACTTCTCTGTCATTCAGATATTCCATGACATTATGGCAAATGATAACATCAAAGGACTGATCCGGCATATTCTTTAAAGTCTCAATACTGCCAACGATCTGCTCATAGTGATTATTGGTAAACCGATGCTTTAGCATTTCCTCGTTCGGCTCAACGGCTGTCACATTATTGTATTCGGCAAAATGATCTGCCGTATATCCAAAACCGCTGCCAAAATCGAGAATTCTTTTTCCCTTGCATTCTATATTATGGCATGCCAATTTATAAAACAATTTGCCC
>CAZKJC010000365.1:0-1783 GCA_964552995.1 uncultured Ruminococcus sp. | reverse complement strand
AGTTGACCTCCTCCATTATCTCGCTGCGCACCTCTACCCTTACTCCGATATCCACCGTACCCGCGCGGTGCCCGATATTGTGGAGAACGCAGGTCCTTTCCAGCCAGTCAGCGCCCTTTCTTCCCGTGGCTATCACCACCTCGTCGGCGTACATTTTCTGTACGGAAGCGCCGCGGTTCTCCGAGAAAATAACGCCCCTGCACTCGCCGTTTTCAACGATAATATCCTCGCAGGCAGTGCCGAACATTATCTCCACGCCGTTTTCCAGCAAATACCTTTCTATCCTGTAATACAGCTCCCGCGCCATCTCCGTGCCAAGATGTCTTATGGGGCAGTCCACCAGCTTGAGATTCGCGTTGATAGCCTTTTTGCGAATCTCCCTTATTTTATCGGGATCGCTCACGCCCTCAACGTGAGGGTCCGCGCCGAACTCAAGATAAATTTTATCCGTATAATCAATAGTTTCCTGCGCAAGCTCCTCTCCGATAAGCTCGGGGAGCGTCCCGCCGACCTCGCACGACAAAGACAGTTTGCCGTCCGAGAAAGCTCCCGCCCCCGAAAAACCCGTCGTGATATGGCAGTAGGGCTTGCAGCTCATGCACACTCTTGTCTTTGCCTTGGGGCAGCTTCTTTTCTCCACAGACTGTCCCTTTTCAATTATCAATATCTTCTTGCCGCTGCCGCGCCGCAGCATCTCCAGTGCGGTAAATATTCCCGCGGGACCCGCGCCGACAATTATAACATCATATTTCATGCCGATCTCCCCTTTACGCTTTACAGCGCCGCAAAAAAATCCCGCGCCGCCAATATCTACTTTAACATAATTTGGCGATATTGTCAACACCAAATAGCGAAAAATTCACACAACATTATTTTTTGTTTCCGTAAGGAGTAATATATGCACCTCATGCCGCATAAAATCCATACAGAAAAGGAGCGTAAAGACAATGGAAAACGTAATTACTTTGCATATGCCGCAGGAGGACAAGCATGAGCCCGCGCTTCCTCCCGAAGATCCCGCCGAGATCGAAATAACCGGATCGCCGGTGCAGACAGAAACGGAGGAGGTGTCGGACAAGCCCGCGCGCCGCGTAAGACAGCCGCTTCTGCGCCGCCGCGGAAATCTGCTGCTGATGGGGCTGGCTTCGGTTTGCGGAGCTGTCTGCGGCGGTGTGATGATGTTCACGGGGGCGGACTTTTCGGCGCTTTCGCAGGCGTTCGTTCTGCAAGCAGAGGGCAGCTTTCTGAGCTACTTTTTAAGTCGTGTTATTTACGGCGGCATATTTTTGCTGGCGGAATATATACTCGGATATTTCGCGCTGGGCGAGTGGCTGGTGTGGGCGGTGCCTATGTGCTGCGGAACGGGCGCGGCTCTTACCCTCGCGGCTTCCGCGGAGGGAGCGGCGGGGTGGCTGCTTCTGCCCTCGGCGGCGATGACGATGGTGGTCGCTGTTTTCGGCGCGAATACCTCGGGCGATATGTCGGCGCTGCTGCTAAGGATAGCCACGGGAAAGAACGGAAATTTTGTTATGTCGGAATCCGCGGCGCGGGATTATACCCTGCGTTTTCTCGGGTATGCGGTGCTTCTGGCGCTGGCGGGACTGTATGACGGAGCTGTGGGGATATTGTAGAATGCTCGCTTTGCCAAAATATACTTGACCGCCGCGCCTATATGTGATATAATAGGTTAAGTCGCATAATAAGCGAGCGTGCATGGGCGCTGAAAGCTAAAGGATATGCGGCTTGGGAACAGTCCCCTAAAAAGTACGGCGTTGCGAATGTG
>CAZKJC010000364.1:0-1793 GCA_964552995.1 uncultured Ruminococcus sp. | reverse complement strand
CGACACTTTGATGTCCTGAAAATCCTTATAAAGCATTGGACACGACCTTCTTTCCTGATAATTTCGGAACGGTTTTCAGACCGCATATCAAGCGTTGATTTATGTAAATTTATTTGATAGCTTTCGCGCGATCCGCAAACTTGTTTCCCTTATAACATTATAACTCGTATTTACAAAAAAGTCAAATACTTTAGCGGGTTTTTAAAAATTTTGGTAATTTTATCAAAAAATAAGGCGGTATTTTTTATATATGCGAGCATGGAAGCGATCATTCTGCTTATGTAATGTTATGCGATCCCCACAAACGCCGCGGCAACGGCGAATATTATTGCGGGAAGCAGATTTGCCACGCGTATTTTCTTATCCCACACCAGATTTATCCCCACACAGAAAATAAGTATCGAGCCGATAAGGGAGAGATTTGCCAGCGCCGCTTCCGTCATAATGGGCTTGATAAACCGCGCCAGCGCCGTGACTGCCCCTTGGAGCACCGCAACGGGGATAGCCGAGAAAATGCAGCCCTTTCCGAGCGAGCAGGTCATCACCATTATAATTATAAAGTCGAGCACCGCCTTTGCGAAAAGCACGGAATAATCGCCGAGTATACCGTCCTGAATTGCCCCGACGATAGCCATAGCGCCTATGCACACCGTAAGCGAGGCGGTGACAAAACCGTTCACAAAGCCCTTATCCTTTGCGTTGCCGGTCTTGATCTTGAGCCACTCCCCGAAGCGCTCGAAAAGCCCCTCGATATTTATTATCTCTCCCACCAGAGCGCCCAGCGCAAGGCAGCCTATTATCAGCATCGTTCCGCCGCTCGACACCGACGCGCCCTCCACCGTGAGCATACCCTCCAGCGCCCCGCCTATGCCGATAAACAGTACGCAGACCCCGCAGGTCTTTTGCAGCGTATCCTGGCAGCGCTCCTTTAAAAATCTCCCGAACAGCAGCCCGCACAGGCCGCCGATAATGATCGCGGCGGTGTTTATTATCGTTCCCAGTCCCGGCATGTCTGCCCCTTCTTTCGCGTAAGATCACACTTGAATATTATACTTTATATGGTGTGATTTGTCAAGACGTTTTGATGATTGACTTGTTAAACTTGATATGATATAATAAACGCAGCAGCAAATTTCGCAAGCCGCTGTGAAAGCGCAGCGAAGCGGAGCTTTTACGGCGGGCTAACGCATACTTGCTTTGCAAGTTGCGTGGTGCGATAATTTGCTTCAGATAGCAGTTAAAACGAGAGGTATATTTATGGGAACATGGAACCCCTGGCGCGGTTGTCACAGATACAGTACGGGCTGTAAATATTGTTATATACATAAAGGTGATCATAAAAAAGGGATCGATACAAACATTGTTGCGAAAACGGAAAAATTTTACGCCCCTGTTGAAAAGACAAAAAACGGAGCTTATAAAATGAGAGCCGGTCAGACGGTTTATGTGTGCTTTTCGTCGGATTTTCTGATAGAGGATGCCGACGAATGGCGTGACGAATGCTGGGAAATGATACGTGAACGCTCCGATCTGCATTTTCTTTTTCTGACGAAGCGGATCGAAAGATTTTTGGATTGTATCCCGCACGACTGGAAAGATGGGTACGAAAATGTTACGGTCGGCTGCACGGTAGAAAATCAAGCCATGGCAGATCGCAGGCTTTCTGTTTTCAACGAACTGCCTATCAAGCATAAAAATATTATCTGTCAGCCGTTGATAGGGGAAATAGACCTTACCCCCTATCTTGATAATGTTGAATTAGTCGTAGCAGGCGGCGAATCGGACAGGAATGC
>CAZKJC010000363.1:0-1797 GCA_964552995.1 uncultured Ruminococcus sp. | reverse complement strand
GCTCGCTCTGCCAATCCGTGTCGTGCCAGCCTACCTCCTCGCCGCCGAAGTAGGTGAGCGCACGCTCCGTGTCGTGGGTGGACAGGAAATTCATCAGCATATCTATCGCGGGCTTGGGGTAGTGGTCGAGAATAGTCATAATGCTCTCCCTGAACGCCCTTCCGTCCGCGTACTTGACATACCGCAGGATAGCTTCCTTAAAGGGATAATTCATCACGCTGTCAAGCTGACCGCCGATAAGGTACCGCCTGCGCACGCCGTAGCTTTCCTTGTTGGTAGCGTCCTCCCAGACCTCTCCGTAGATTATCTTGTCATTGCCCATCTTCTTGACAGCCTTATTCAGGTTGTCAAGAAATTCGTCGGGCAGCTCGTCCGCCACGTCCAGTCGCCAGCCGCGCGCGCCCGCCTCTATCCATTTTTGCAGAATGCCGCCGTCGCCGCAGATATAATCCGTATACTGCTCGTTGTTCTCGTTTACGTTGGGGAGCGTGGTAATGCCCCACCAACTCTCGTAGCGGTCGGGGTAAGCCGTAAAGCTGTACCAGGGGTAGTAGGGACTGTTTTTGTCGCGGTAAGCGCCCTTATCTTCTCCGTAGCGCCCGAATTTATTGAAGTATATCGAATCCGCGCCCGTATGTGAGAAAACTCCGTCAAGAATGATGTCTATACCCATCTCGCCCGCCTTTTTACAAAGCTCCCTGAAGTCCTCCTCGGTTCCGAGCATGGGGTCTATCTTCTCATAATTCGCGGTGTTGTAGCGGTGATTTTCGTGCGCCTCGAAAATAGGGCAGAGATATATCACGGTCACTCCAAGGCTCTGTATATAGGGGAGCTTCTCGATGATACCCCGCAGATCGCCGCCGAAATAGTCGTTATTGCGCACCACGCCCTTGTTGTCGGGCTTGTAGTAGGGAGTTCCCCACCAATCCTCGCGGACAACTCTGTCCTCGGGGATATTTTCATGGGCAACGCCGCTCTTGGCAAAGCGGTCGGGGAATATCTGATACATGATACCGCCGCGTATAAAAGAGGGGGTATAGAAATCGGGATCGAATACGGTAAGCTGGAACAGCTCCTCGCCCTCGAACACTCCCACCGAAGCCCCGCTGCGCTTGATGTAGCGGCGGCGTCCGTCAAGGACACAGGTGAAGTAATACTGGTGCATTCCCGTATTATTGGGTGTGAACACGCAGGTATAAGTATAGTCCTCGCCGCTCTCGTCCTGTATCTCCAGCGCGATATAACGCTCCTTGTAACCGGGGCGGAACATCACCAGCGTAAGGTCCTGAACCTGCGAGCTTTTCGGTATGCGCACGTTGAATATACTCGGCTGCCCCTTGCGCAGCGCGCCGAAGGGGTGCTTGTAGCTGCTGTCAAAGCAGTCAAAAAGAGGTACGCCCATAAGAATAACTCCTTTATATAAATTATAGATCAACCTGTATATAAAGTTTTGACGATAAGCAAATGATTAAAATGAGAATTTCAAAATTTCAGCTAAACACACTCCGTTTCGTTCCGCTGCGCTCCACTACACTGCGCGTGCAATAATTTTGCGTAACATCACATAGTGTCTTATGGTATTATGTGGTTACTTTACGCAAAATTCGCCGAAACCGTGCAGCATTTGCCGTTCGGTGAGTTTTGCGCAAAAGCCACAAAATGCCAAAAATTATCACGTGAGTGTTGCGCAAAACTTCATGCGCACTTTTTGAAATTCTAATGCGTGTACTTTATGTTGCTATATTTTTTATACAAGCTGTAAAACAAAAGCAGAGGTAAGACAAGAGGTCAAACAGC
>CAZKJC010000362.1:0-1811 GCA_964552995.1 uncultured Ruminococcus sp. | reverse complement strand
GCGGCACGGACGGCGTGGGCACCAAGCTGAAGCTCGCAATGCTGATGGACAGGCATGACACTATCGGTATCGACTGCGTGGCGATGTGCGTGAACGATATTATCTGCTGCGGAGCAAAGCCGCTGTTTTTCCTGGATTATATCGCTATCGGCAAGAACGTGCCCGAAAAGGTTGCTGAGATAGTCAAGGGCGTTGCAGAGGGCTGCGTTCAGGCGGGCTGCGCGCTTGTCGGCGGCGAGACCGCGGAGCACCCCGGCATGATGGCGGAGGACGAATACGACATCGCGGGTTACAGCACAGGTATTGTTGACAAAGATAAGATAATCGACCCCTCGGGAATAAAGGCGGGCGACGCGATCGTCGGCATAGCTTCAAGCGGAGTTCACTCCAACGGCTTCTCGCTGGTGAGAAAGATTTTCAATGTTAACGAGCAGAACTTAAAGACGTTTTATCCCGAGCTCGGCACGTCTCTCGGCGACGCGCTGCTCGCTCCCACGAGAATTTATGTCAAGGCGGTGCTGGACGTTATTTCCAAGGTGAATGTCAAGGGTATCTCGCACATTACCGGCGGCGGTTTTTATGAGAATATCCCCCGTGCTCTGCCCGAGGGCATATCCGCGAAGATCGACAAAAATTCCTACGAAGTGCCCGCGATATTCAAGCTCATGCAGCAGCAGGGCAATATCCCCGAGCACGATATGTACAACACGTTCAATATGGGTATCGGCATGACGCTGGTCGTAGATAAGGCAGACGCACAAAAAACGGTCGATATCCTTGCGGAGAACGGCGAGAAGGCATTTATTATCGGCGAGACCATCACAAGCGACGAGGGAGTTGTATTTTAATGGGACTTTTTGATCTGTTTAAGAAAAAGAAAAAGGGCGTTGTAAGCAACGATCTGAGCTGCGCCATCAATATAAGCGATGAGTATATCACCATTAACGGGCGGAAATTCGAGGTTCCCATGCACGTTGACGGTCTTATTGAGGTGCTGGGCTCTCCGCGCGTGATAAAGTGCAAAACCAATGAAAAGGACAGGGAATTTCTGGAGAAAACGCACGGCGAGGGCATGGTCACAAACCGCGTCAATTACGTCTGGGACGAGCTTGGGATAAACTGCTATACCATGAACGGAAAGATCATCACCTGCATAGGGATAGAGCTTAACCACGGAAACAAGTACCCCCAGACCCCGAAAAAGGTGTTCACGGGAAAGCTCACCATATGCGACAGATACTGGCTTGACGCTATCAGGCTCGGAGAGGACTGCGAGGTCTTGCAGCAGCTTCACCTTGGCGGATATACTCTCACCGCGGAATATGTGGATTTTGACCAGGACATGGCGACAAGGGACGAGACAAGCTATACCGGTATTGAGATATCGCTCAGGGGCAATTCGGACGAGTAAAAAATGCTGTGCAATGTAATCGCATGAAATTTTAAATTTAAATCATTTGCTTCGGGTCAACCTTTTTAAAAATCGGGAGGTTTTTACTATGAAGAACATCTGTGTGCTGGTGTCGGGCGGCGGTACAAATTTGCAGGCGCTTATTGACGCGGAAAAGCGCGGCGGGACAAAGGGCGTGAATATCACGCGTGTTAACGCGTTCGCTCCGGAACGGGCAAAAAATTACTTACATGTGCCGATTTGAGAAAGGACTTTTATTATGAAAATTGCGGTTGTATACTATTCGTTGGAGGGCGACACGAAATTTGTGGCGGAAAAAATTGCCGATAGGCTGAGCGCCGATCTGATCGAGCTGAAATGCGTAAAGGCGTACCCGACAGGAAAGGTCAGCAAGTTTTTC
>CAZKJC010000361.1:0-1812 GCA_964552995.1 uncultured Ruminococcus sp. | reverse complement strand
GAAGGTGTCAGCCCCGATTCGAGCGCGTGAAAGCTCCGCTTTCTCAAAATAATAGGACGGATAAACATAACAAATTCAACTTTAACAAATTAAAAGGAGAACCGCATTGCAAATCTAACTAAATAAGCGTGCCAGCATAAATTATCATTTACATTACAATCAATTTTTTCTATAAAATGGCCGGCTTTGCTATATTGTGCGGGGATTCCTCCCGATCTCCCACCAAAAACAAATTTTCATAGCGTCATACCGACAAAATTTTCTGTGGTATGGCGCTATAATTATTGTATCCCGATAACGAAAGGAGAAGCGAAATGCTGAAGATCTACAATGACGGAAAGCGGATAACCGCGGCTATCTCGGGCGATATCGACCACCATATCGCGCGGGAGCTGCGCATGGAGCTGGACGAGGTTATAAACCTTTCCCGTCCCGAGCTGCTTATTATAGACATGGAAAATGTGGGATTTATGGACAGCTCCGGAATAGGACTTATCCTGGGTCGTCTGAAAACAGTGCGTGCCTGTGGAGGAGATATACTTATTAAAAACGCACAGCCGAATATCGCGGCGGTCATAAAACTGTCGGGACTGTCAAATCTGTTGGTAAAAGGAGTTAACGCATGAAAAAAATTATCGAAAACGAAAGCCGTATCTGCTTCTTATCGCTTTCGCGGAACGAAGCATTTGCACGTTCTGCCGCCGCCGCGTTCGCCGCTCAGTCAGACCCTACCGTCGAGCAGATCGCCGCGATAAAGACCGCCGTGTCCGAGGCAGTGACCAACGCTATTGTTCACGGTTACAGGGATACTCGTGGAACGGTCGAAATGACTTTGCGGCTATATTCGGAAAACATTCTCTACATATCAATAAAGGATAAAGGCAGAGGTATCCCTGACGTTTCGCAGGCCATGCAGCCTATGTTCTCCACCGCGCCCGCGGAGGAGGAGCGCTCGGGGCTTGGCTTCACGGTAATGGAGAGCTTTATGGATAAGGTGCGTGTGATAAGCCGTCCCGACAAGGGTACTACCGTAATAATGGAGAAACAGCTTGACCAGAGATGAGTTTATTGAGAATAATCTCCCGCTCGTCCACTCGCTGGCTAATCGGTTCCGAGGTCGCGGTATAGAATATGAGGAGCTGTATTCCGCGGGCTGTGTGGGACTTATCAAGGCATACGACAATTTTGATCGGGAGCGCGGTCTTTGCTTTTCGACCTACGCGGTGCCTGTTATTCTGGGAGAGATAAAGCGACTGTTCCGCGACGGCGGAACAGTCAAAATGAGCCGCAGTTTAAAGGAGCTTTCGCTGCGTGCGGGCAGGGTTCGTGACGAGCTTGCCGCAGAGGGTCTCGAGCCCCGTATTTCGGATATCGCCGCGCGGCTCGGGGTGTCTTCCGAGGAAGCCGCGGAAGCTATCTCTGCGGGACAGCCTCCGCTGTCGCTTACCGCGGAGGAGGACGGCGGAGCTATCGATCTTCCGCAGGATTCGGGAGAAAGCTCCCTTATAGATCGACTGGCGCTCAGACAGTGTCTTACCGAGCTTTCGGAGGAGGAACGGCGGCTGATAATCCTGCGTTATTTCCGCGGGAAAACTCAGTGCGAGACAGCCGAGCTTCTGGGGATCACACAAGTACAGGTGTCGCGGCGCGAAAGGAAGATATTGGCAGGGCTAAGGGAGCTTATGATATAAATTATAATTTATGCTGGCACGCTTATTTAGTTAGATTTGCAATGCGGTTCTCCTTTTAATTTGTTAAAGTTGAATTTGTTATGTTTATCCGCTCTTTTATTTTGGGAAAGCGGAGCTTTCA
>CAZKJC010000360.1:0-1815 GCA_964552995.1 uncultured Ruminococcus sp. | reverse complement strand
GCTCATCGCGGGCGCAATGGCTGACGCTATCATTTCCGCTAACCAGGGCAATGCCGAGGCTGCGGAGGCTCCCGTCGAGGAAGCGGCTGAATAAAAACAAGACTGACCCGCGCGATATACGGGTCGTATCATACAAAGGAGAGAATGATAAATGGCTAATATTACGGCAAAAGAAGTTGCAGAGCTGCGCGATATGACAGGCTGCGGCTTGATGGACTGCAAAAAGGCGCTTATCGAGGCTGACGGAAACCGCGACGAGGCGGTAAAGATACTTCGTGAAAAGGGACAGGCTAAGGCTGTCAAGAAGGCGGGCAGGATCGCTGCCGAGGGTATTGTAAAGACCAAGGTAAACGGAAATAAGGGCGTTATCGTTGAGATCAACTGCGAGACCGACTTCGCGGCTAAGTCCGACAGATTCCTGGAGATGGTGGAGGTAATTACCGATACTATTCTGAACAGCGACGCTAAGGACGTTGAGGCTTTGGGCGCGGTTACCGCAGCTGGAACTTCTATGACCGTTTCCGAGTATCTTACCGAGAAGATCGCTACCATCGGCGAGAACATCAAGATTCGCCGCTTTGAGAAGCTTGAGGGTATACTTGTTCCCTATATGCATGACGGCGGCAGACTTGGCACGCTGGTAAAGCTGGCTACCGACAAGCCCGACGACGCTGAGGTTCTCGCGTGCGGTAAGAACGTAGCGCTCCAGATCACCGCTATGAATCCCCAGTATGTTGATAAGGACGCTGTTCCCGCTGATGTTCTGGCTAACGAGAAGGAAGTCCAGATGAAGCTGGTCGAGCAGGAGGGCAAGCCCGCAAACGTTGCCGAGAAGATCGTTGAGGGTCGTATGAGAAAGTTCTACGAGGAGGTTTGCCTTGTAGATCAGAAGTACTTCAAGGACGACAGCATGTCCATCGGCAAGTATGTTGATTCGGTTGCAAAGGCTCAGGGTGCTTCTCTTAAGGTTGAGAGCTTCGTTCGCTACGAGCGCGGCGAGGGTATCGAAAAGAAAGAGGAGAACTTCGCTGACGAAGTTGCAAGCATGATAAAGTGATCGTGCAATAATTCATAAAATCAGCTCCTCCGCTTCGGCGGGGGAGTTTTTTTAGTTCGATTTAAAAAATTTTTTATAAACCCCTTGACACTCAACCTTACTTAAGGTTTATAATAACATCATAAGGTACCTTATTGATCCGAAAGGAGCTGCAAATGAAGATCGGAGAATTTTCAAAGGCCTGCGGGCTGCCCATTTCGGTGCTCCGCTATTATGATGAACAGGCTCTGCTTAGCCCCATATACATTGACCAATTTACGGGATATCGGTATTACGATGAGCAGCAGCTTGAGATCTGCCGCCGCATTCAGGAGCTTAAATCGGCGGGGTTTACCCTCGCGGAGATCAAGAAATTCCTCACGGCGGGGAGCGGGGAACGCGAACGGCTGTTCCAACACAAAAAGGAAGCGCTGACCAAGACGCTTAAAAAGCTCGAAGCGCTTCGGGAAACTATGACAGGAGTTGATTTTATGAGTATGTCAAATAAGGTGATTTTAAGGGAGGACATCAATCTTCCCTTTGAGAACGACGAGGAGGTGATCGGTAAATGGGAGCTGACGGGAATTTCCGAGGAGCACCACGCACTCGGCGGAAAAAAGCGCGAGCTGTATTTTCTTCCCAACGGAGAGTGGTACTGGTGCTTCGGCTGGACAAAAGGGAAACTGCTGATAAACAACGGGAGCTGCACAAGCGTAAATGACTACACCCTTGAAAAGCGTGACGGCGAGCTTTATATGACTATCGCGCTGAAAACCTAT
>CAZKJC010000359.1:0-1820 GCA_964552995.1 uncultured Ruminococcus sp. | reverse complement strand
GCAGCACAAATCCGCAGCCCGAGCTTGATCTGCCAAAGCTGCGCTCCACAACGGACGGGATATTTTTCTTTGCCAGAAACGACCTCGCCTTTTCCGCCTGGGTAAGAGATCTCATATCTATAATAAAATTGTTCATATCACTGTCACGCTCCCGCCGGAAGCGATCTCCTTTCGATTTTTTTGGATAAAAAGCTTATCGGCGGCTTCAGCGCCGCCTACGTTAATATATGCGCCGGATAGGCTTTGCGTGAAAATGCGAGCTTCGCCATTTCGATATAAAAAATTACAAACCGGTAACAATAAATTACAAAATAATTTCAAAATCATCGGAATAATTACAAAGCGATTACAGAAAAAAGCGTGTTGGTTACAAGTTGATTACAGTTTTGCAAAACCCGTTGACAAGCCGATTATGATGTGATATTATACATTTGTAAGGACGACAGTTCATTAAAAAACGAACAGGAGAAAGAGCATGAGAAAGACAAATAAAATAATAGCGCTTTTTATTTCCGCGGCAATGCTCACCGCCTGCGCGGATAAAAATGTCTCGGAGGACAGCGGCTCCGACAGCGCGGTAAGCTCCGACAATTCAACGGCTAACGGCGCGGAAACTGCGGAGCAGTCCGCCAAGCCTTACACCTCCGATACTGCCACAGCAGAAACGACCGCCGAAACGGGACCCTACGGAGTTACTGCCACGGGTCTTGACGGTATCAAGGTAGCCGAGGAGGAGCTTTCCGCCATATATGTTGACAAAGCGGGGGCGGGCTACGAGCTGGTATCCGCCCGCGGCGAGGGCTTCACCTATCTAGCCGAACCAACCGGAATATGCCTGAACAGCCGCGACAACTCCGACATATTCAACGCGGAGGAGCTTACCTTTGAGGGAGTGCCGCGGAACGCTCCTAGCGAATACAAGCGATATAATATCGGCGACACGATATGCGGGCTTACGCTGACCGACGGCGGCACGAATTTTTCCTACGGCGGCGTAGACAGCTGCTGGGCGGAGCTTGAGGGCAGCGTTACCATGACGGGCTACGTCACGATAGCCCCCGAGGACGACTACGGCATTGATGAGGGAGATATTTTCTTTGTCCCCTGCCCCGACAACGATCTTCTGCCCGTTATCAATTTCAGATATGAGGGGGTAGGGCTTGTCAATCCGCTGTATGTCGCCATGTCGGGAGAGGGCTTCGCGCGCGTGAACGAGTATTCGGGCGACCTCACCCTCGGAAATATCCACCGCACCGACCTCGATCTCTCGGGCGTTCCCGCGGATTATTCCTACTCCGTCAAAGCCAAGGTCACCGTTGATAAGGTGAACCTTTCCTGCACCGGATTTTCCTGCTACACCGTGTGCAATATGACGGATTTTGAGATAGTATGATCTTTTTCAAAATTTTTTCAAAAAAAGTGTAACTTTTTGGGTTTATGAATTGTCTTATATTATGAAGGGGTTCAAAACCGACCGCTCCTTCGGTATTTTATACAAGTCAGTCGGCACTGCACAGCTTTGAAATTTTATAATCAGCGTCCTACTCTTATTTCCGCTTGATTTATGGTATTTTCCCCGAAATATCCCGCCGAATATCCCACTTTACGCCGCATCATTTTTTCCGCAGTGCCGCTTTCTTTCCTTGAAGTGCCGCTCCGATAAAGAACGGCTCACCCGCGCAATATTCCCGCATACGACCGCATATTTTCGCCGCAATCAACCGCTAACGCTCCCGAAAAAAATCCCTTAAAATTTCCGCAATCATTCCGAATTTTTCACGGCATTACTTTCCGCAAATTTGCCGCGCGCATTTCCGAAA
>CAZKJC010000358.1:0-1830 GCA_964552995.1 uncultured Ruminococcus sp. | reverse complement strand
GCCAGCATATCTATCTGTTTGTCCGGATCGAGTGCTTCGGCTATACCTTTCGCAAACTGCTTTATAACGCGCTTGTTTTCGTTGATAGCCCGTTCCGCATCGGCAATATCCTCGTTATTTTCGGTAAGGTAGGGAATCATCAGTTCGTCGGCGAGCTTCCACGTCCACAGATACTTGTCGGTAGCCATTTCATAAACGCGTACCGACAGCGGATTTGCGGGGTCATATCTTACATAGACCTGCTCCCCGATATGCAGAATGGTCTCCCTGCCGTAATACCACACCTTTTCGCCCGCAATACGCACAAACACGCCGTTGCGCCCGATCTTCTGGGGTCTGCTGACGCGCTTGAGAAGCATATCCAGGTTAGCCGCGTCCGCCTTGCGGAATTCCGTGTCCCTTATGCTCTCGTTCCAGACGTCCAGGCGGCTCATGTCTTTGTAGCGCTGCTCCTTTCCGCCGTATGGGTCAACATTATAATCGCCGTCGATGAACGTGTCCAGCGCCGCCTTGATCTGTAAGTCCGTCGGAAGCAGCCCCGATTTCAAAATCCATTTCAAGGACTCTTTCTGTTCGACCACCGAGCCGCCGCAGAACGTCTCTATCGCCTTTGAAAAATGCTCCTTAAAGGTGTAGAACGTGCGCTCGATGGGCTTTGCTTTTGCGTTACGCACAATAGCATTGTGCATTTCGATACCGAGAAAACTCAATATTGTAGGCGGCAGTGGGTCTTTGTTCCAGTCCTTTCGACGGCGGTGTCCGCGCCCGCCTATGTCATGGGTAAGGAACTCCGAGCCGTTATCCACATAGATCGACTTCGGAACGCCGAAGCGCAGTATACCGTGTCGGAGCGCCAGCAGCGTGCTGTCCGAGCAGGGGTTTTCCGTTAAATTCCAGCCCACCATAACGCCGCTTTTCGCGTCGGTAAAGGCGGTAAGATACAAGCGGTGCGCCTTTCCGTTTTCTCCCTGCGTGAAAAAATCGAAGGTATGATTGTCCGCGATCCACACATCGTTAGCCCGCAAATCGTCATAAAGCCGCTCTATATACGGCAGGCAGTTATCCGCGAAAGCCTTGTCGCCCTCGCGCATATACATCACCACCGCGTAGGGTAGAGCCTCGGCTTTGCGGCGGAACGTTCGTTCCGATGGAATATCTCCCGCCGCTTCGGGGTAGTGCGTCCGCACCCAGGTCTGGAGCAGGGAATAGCAGCGGCTCACCGCGAGCTTGTTATCGTGGAGATACAAGCTGTAAAACGCGTCCAGCATATATTGCGGAATACTTGATTTTCCCTTGTTGTGTCCGCCGCGGTGATCCACCAGCCCCGCCAGATCGCCGTCCTTGTATGCTCGATATTTGCGATACAGAATATCCGGGGAAATGCTGATGTTCGGATATTTCAGCTTGATGGTCGCGCAGTAAAGCTCGTCGACCTTGCACTTTCCGAGATTATCCCCGCGGCTGCTGCGGACGCGCTGCCACTCCTGCAAAATTTCACACCAGAAGCCGACGTTGTCCCGCTGATCGCCCGTGAGATCTTGCAAAGTAATTTGTCGCGGGTCGGGCTTTGGGGCGCTTTTGCAGGGGAGCGGCACGGGCTCAAGCCCCAGCTCGCTGCGCTTTTTGTTTTCCCACTTGATCTGCTGCTTTTCGGGCAGCGCTGTGAGCGGCACAAGATACTCAATACGGTTATTTGCGGCATCATCTTTTTCAATATGCTCCAAATTGTCATTTTGGCAAAGTCGCCGCGCATGACGTTCTGTAATTCCCCTAAGCTCCGCAACCTCGGCAGTCGTCAAATAAGTTGTCAAAAATATCTCTCCTTTCCGA
>CAZKJC010000357.1:0-1835 GCA_964552995.1 uncultured Ruminococcus sp. | reverse complement strand
GGACTGGAATATGTAAAGGCTCTGGTGGAGAACGGCGCGAATTTTGATATGATTTGGAACGGCAATGATTTGTATAGGATACATCAGGGCTGGGGTTCAAATTACGCGCTGGGGCTGCTGGATCTCAACGAGGCGATAGGGCGGTCTTATTGTATATACAAAGGCGAGATCGACATGAGGATAGCCAAGCTGCTCAACGCGGGTAACGGCACAAAAAAGCTTGTTCTGCCGCTTGAGGAGCGGCTTGAGATACTGCGGTACTTATATGAGAACAGGGAGCGTGTTGGCTTTGAGCCGGACGATCTGCTTTATTACGCGCTGATAGCGCGGAATAAAGAGATGGTCGCGGAGCTTAAAGGACTGGGTGTTGCTCTCTCGGAAAAAATGATAAATATGCTTACCGCGAACAGCAGGAGCTTTAAGTGGACGGAATACTGCGGAATGATAGGCGGGTTTGACAAGGAGGAGCTTTTCGGGTTTTACAATGATGTATTGGCGGAGATAGGCGAGGGAACGCGGCTGCACTACACCGATGGGATATATTACAGCACTTTGTGCAGATTTCCCGAAACAGACGTTCTGGAGTTCCTTATGGAGCACTTCAATTGCGCGAAAATGAACAAAACGCAGATACTTAAGGATTTTGTTCTTAAGGAAAAGGTCGACTGCCTTGCCGCCGCGGAAAAATACGGGTGGTTAGATCAGCCGCGCAGGCGGGACGAGCTTATAAAATATGCCTCGAAGTATGAAAAAACCGAGGCAACCGCCTGGCTGCTGGATTTCAAGAACCGAACTGCCGACCTCGCCGCGGAGCAGGAAAAGGCGGAAAAGAAAATGATGAGGGAGCTTAACGCCGCCCCCGATTCCGTCATGGAGCTGAAAAAGATATGGAGCTATAAAAAGCAGGAGGACGGAACGCTTGTAATAACGAGTTATAAGGGAGATAAAACGGATGTGACCGTTCCCGAAAGGATAGGTAAGAGCATTGTATCGGCGATAGGGGATTTCGCCTTTGCCGTTGGTGCTCCGCGTCTTAGCAGAGAGGGCTCGGAAAAGCGCAGACAAATCACAAAAATTACGCTGCCGGACAGTATAAAAACGATAGGTATCAGAGCTTTTGCAAACTGCAAGGCTCTGGAGGAGATAAACCTGCCCGACGGCATAGAGGAGCTGCCGGAGGGAGTGTTCGCGTCCTGCGTCTCGCTTAAAAGCGTGAAAATACCTAAGTCGGTAAAGGCGGTCGGTCGCAGCGCGTTTTTTAATTGCGTTATGCTTGAAAGCGTGAATATTCCCGACGGGATACCCGAGATAAGCAACAGTATGTTTGAGCAGTGCCGCGCACTTAAAAATATCAAGATACCGAATTCCGTCACGAAGATAGGCAAGTGGGCGTTTCACAGCTGCATGGCTTTAGAGAATATCGTTATCCCCGAGGGAGTGGAGGAGATCGGCGAACTGGTGTTTGTGCTTTGCAATAGCATGGGAACGCTGGAGCTTCCCGCTTCGGTAAAGAAGATCAAGAATTATAAGTTTCGGAAAGATGATCCGCAGACTATTTTGTACAACGCAAACGACGTTACAGTAATTGTGCCGCCCAAAAGCTACGCGGAAAAGTACTGCAAGCGGTACGGGATAAAGTATGAGGTAAAAGAGAGCTGAAATCAAGCGTTCGCAAAGAGCCGCGCAAAATCCACGCACCAAAAGGGGACGTTCAAAAAGCAGCAACATAACGCCCACGCAGGAAAGGCGCATTCAGAAAGCGGGGGCAAAACGCCCACGCAGCAAAATTTTTCGCAACAAGCTCCCAAAGCGCAGCGGAGCGGAGCTTTGGGAGC
>CAZKJC010000356.1:0-1855 GCA_964552995.1 uncultured Ruminococcus sp. | reverse complement strand
ACCCCAACTTCCCCTCTCCCCTCCCCCCCTTTGCCCGCTTTTCTTTAGCACAAGGTGGGACAACAATGTTGTGGGCTTTTAGGGCAGTTTATAAAGCGATTTAGCCTTTGAGGTACATCAAGCGGTTGGGTTGACAAAGGTTATCCTTTAAATAGGAGATAATTAGCCCAGAGCCGCGCAAAGTCGTCGCATAAAAAGCGCTGAAAGCCGCCGTCAAGTGATTGCCCACGCATGAATTTCCCGCAAGCCGCCACGGAAGCGTAGTTTTCCGCAAGGCGGAAAACGAAGCTTTCGCGGCTGGCTAGTGCATTCCAACGCAAAGCGTTGGAATGCACGGTGCGGGAAATTCTTTTAAATCATTTAATTATCGTCAACATAACAAATACGCATTAAAGGGGCGCTCGCAAAGAACAATATAACGCCCACGCAGCAAAATTTTCCGCGAGAGCCTGTGAAAGCGGAACGAAGTGGAGCTTTTGCAGGCGGGTCGCGAAAAATTTTTTTAAAATCAGGAGGACATATGAAATACAGATATATAGCTCCCTGCCATTTCGGGCTGGAGAAAACGCTGAGCTTTGAGGTGAAAAAGGTCGGCGGAGAGGATATCGTCGTAAGCGACGGGCGCGTTGCGTTCAGCGGCGGCGCGGAGGTCTGCGCGAGGGCGAATGTGGGGCTGTCAACGGCGGAGCGCGTGTGCGTGGTGCTGGGGCAGTTCCGCGCGAGGACGTTTGACGAGCTGTTCGAGGGGATACAGCGTCTGCCGCTGTCGGAGTATATAGGGAAGTATGACGCGTTCCCAAACTCGGGGCATAGCCTTAATTCGGTGCTGAAAAGCGTTCCCGCGTGTCAGAAGATAGTGAAGAAAGCGATGGCGGTAAATCTCGGGAAGTCTTACGGGGTCAACGTGATGGCGGAAAGCGGCGCGGAGTGCAAGGTGAGGTTCTCGCTGATGAAGGACGAGTTTACGCTTATGCTGGACACCAGCGGAGCGGGTCTGCACAAGCGCGGATACCGCAGGGAGAGCAACGCCGCGCCCATAAAGGAAACGCTTGCGGCGGGGATAATTGATGTGGCGCGGGTGAGAGAGCGCGACAGGGTGTGCGATCCTTTCTGCGGGTCGGGGACGCTGCTTATCGAGGCGGCATTAAAGGCGCTGAATATAGCCCCGGGATTAAAGAGACATTTCGCGGGTGAGCGCTACGGGTTCCTGCCGGAGCAGGTTTGGCGGAGCGCCCGCGAGGAGGCTCTGGAGGCGATAAGGCACGATTCGGAGTTCCGCGCGGTGGGATTTGATGTGGACGGTGAATGCGTGGAGCTCACTCTCGCGAACGCGAAAAAGGCGGGTCTGGAAAAGTATATAGTAGCTGAAAAGCGGGATATACGGGATTTTTCATATGACGGAAACGGAGATGTAAAGGTGATAACCAATCCGCCCTACGGTGAAAGAATGCTGGAGGTATCGCAGGCAAGGGAGCTGTATGAGGTGATGGGGCAAAGGCTGCTGCCCAGGGGCGGCAATCAGTTGTATATAATAACGCCCGATGAGGAGTTCGAGGATATTTTCGGGCTTAAGTCGGATAAAAACAGGAAGCTGTATAACGGCATGATGATGTGCAGATTGTATCAGTATTTTAAGGTTTAACGATACGGATAAGAGCAACAAAAAGCGACCGCAGAAAGCAACGCCCGCAAAGTGCAGTGTAAAGCCCACGCAGGAATTTCAAAAAGGTCGAGTTTGCCGCAGGGCAAACGATGACCGGTTCCCGCAATCGACCGCAGGGAACGAAGTGACCGAGGATCGCTTGCGGGAATTTTGAAATTCTTTTAAATCATTTAATTATTGTCAACCCCTACA
>CAZKJC010000355.1:0-1855 GCA_964552995.1 uncultured Ruminococcus sp. | reverse complement strand
GGAACCGGTCATCGTTTGCATTCGCAAACTCGACCTTTTTGAAATTCCTGCGTGACTTTTCTGTTGCTCTTTGCAAGCGTTGCTTTGCTGCGTGAGCTTTTTGTGCTATAATTCCCGCTCTATTTTTGCGAGAATATCTTTCAGCTCATCAAGGCGTTTGTCATTATTATCCCTTGAAATATCATCAAGCAGTGATTTCGCTTTGTCCAGCTCGCCCGAGAGCGTTTTCAGCCTTTTGGCGAAGCCGAGAAGCTCCTCCAGCTCGATAAGCCGCTGCTCGCCTTTCCTTACCGAATACGCGGCGCTCTGTCGGGTAACTCCGCCCGTTTCCTCCGCTATCTCCGAAAGGGACAAGTCCGCGTTGTACCGCATATCCAGCGCCTCGCGCTGCCCCTTGGAAAGCAGCTCGCCGTAGATATCGAGAAGTATCACAAAATCAAAGCCGCGCTCCATAATCTCGCCTTTCCGTATGGTGTAAAGTAAATTTACTTTCCACAGCAAATACTATTATAGCAACATTCCCGCCGTTTGTCAAGGGGTATTTTAAAATATTTCCGAATTATTTCCCGAAGCGCTCAAAACCGCTTGACAAAGAGCTTTGAGCCGTGATATAATTATAAAAAAATCAAGGAGCATTCTATGAAACGTTACGCCATGATCCCCGCATTTATAGCCGTTATGCTTTCCGGCTGCGCCGCTGCGGGATCCCCTGTGATCTCCGACGAAACCTCCGCAGCGTCCGTGGAAGCTGTATCCGAGGAGGATATTTTCACAGAGCCGCCTGTTCCTATCTCCGAGCCGACTGCTGAAGCCGTTTCGGAGGAAACCGCCGAAACGGTTGAGCCTATTCCCGAGGAGCTAAGCGAATACGAGGCTGCCGCAAAAAAGATACTGACCGACATAATCACCCAAAACGACATAATTGTCCAGGCGGAATACGAGCTAATAAATTCTCTGTATCGCATAGATTTGTTTGACATCACAGGCGACGGCGTTCCCGAGCTTTTTGTGAATACCGTTCAGGGCGCGGGTGAAAAGGGCTTTCTTGATATTTATGATATCGCTGCGGGCGAAAGGCTCGCGACGCTTGTTGACCGCGCCTACAATCTATCGGTATGCACCGACGAGGAAAATAATACCCATTACATAATACGCAGCGAGGAGTATATTAATTTGAGCGGCTGCGCTCAGTTTGTCGCGTATTTTGATCTGCAATACTCCGACGGTGAACTCAATATATCCGTTCCGTTTTTTGGCGGTCCGACAGGCTGGTTTGAGGAAACGGGAGAGCATAAATTTATAAATCAGATTTTCAAGGATAACGGATATTACCACGAGTGCACAGAGGACGAGGAATGTTATCATCACAACCGAGCTTATCATCACTTTGTCGAGGGAGAGCTTATCGGCGAATATGAGGTTGGTAATTCCTTAAGATACACGTTAGAGGGTCTGGGAGAGGAGGACTCGGAGGAGATCGTGCAGCTTATCCAAGAATTGGTTTTTGACGGTCTGACAGTGCAGGAGCTGAGAACGGGAACAAAGACGGAGCAATTGTTTTCCAAAGAAAACGCCGACGAAATGTGGAATTCGGTATCCTATATGTTTGACGGTATTGAAATGTAAATGCGCCGCCCTTGAAATACAGGGCGGACATCTTATGTGAAAATGTGATTTTTTATTGTTTGGCTGAAATACCCGCAAAAAATAATATACAATATATAGATTGACAGAACGGCAAAATTGTGGTACAATATAAGATGATACTTTAAACAAAGGGGGTATGTCCGATGGTCTGCGCGCGTTGCGGAAGAGATTTTGACGAAACAAAGCAGGACTACTGCGGCTTCTGCAA
>CAZKJC010000354.1:0-1878 GCA_964552995.1 uncultured Ruminococcus sp. | reverse complement strand
TCTTGAATGTCCCTTAATGCATGGGCGATTTGTGGTCGTCTGCTTTCAGCCCCCTTTTATGCGGCAGTTATCTGTGGCTGTATGCTTTCAGCGCCTTTAATGCAGCGGAAGTTTGTGGCTTGTATTTTGGAGGAAAATAATGGCAAGCATTATAGTTTATATCATAGCGGGACTCGGAGCGGGTGTGGGCACCGGACTCGCGGGGCTTTCCGCGGCGGCGGTGATCTCTCCCATGCTGATAACCTTCTGCGGGTTTGACGCGTATGAAGCGGTGGGTATCGCGCTGGCTTCGGACGTGCTGGCTTCGGCGGTCTCGGCGTATACATACGGGAAAAACAAAAATCTCGATATCAAAAACGGACTGGTAATGCTTGCCAGTGTGCTGTGCTTCACCATGGTAGGCAGCTGGGTCGCGTCGCTCGTGCCGAATACTGCTATGGGCGGCTTTTCGGTGTTTATGACGCTGCTGCTGGGTATCAAGTTTATCGTCAGACCCGTTATGACGACCAGGGAGAAGCAGGAGGAAAAATCCACCCGCCAAAAGGTCATAAGCTCGCTGCTGTGCGGGGCCATGATCGGATTTATATGCGGATTTGTCGGCGCGGGCGGCGGAATGACGCTGCTTCTGATATTGACGAGCGTTCTGGGCTACGAGCTTAAGACCGCAGTGGGAACAAGCGTTTTTATAATGACGTTCACCGCGTTTACGGGAGCGGTCTCTCATGTGGCTATTTCGGGAAGTATGCCGGATATCACTGCACTTGTCGTATGTGTCATCGCTACGCTTGTCGGCGCGAGGGTGAGCGCTCTGTTCGCCAATAAGGCTTCCGCGAAAGCTCTCAACAGGGTAACGGGCGTGGTGCTTGCTGCGCTTGGCGCGGCTATGGTAATTGTGAAGTATTTTGTCCAATAAATGTTATTTACAAAATACGGCGGCGCGGAGTTTTTGATTGTTTTTTGTCGAATTTCATGAATATTATTGTCGTTTTAACAAACACTACCACAGACAGCACTTGAAAATATCCCAATTTGAAAGGTAGGAATATATGTATGAAAGCGACAGGAATTGTCCGCAGGATAGACGACCTGGGAAGGATCGTTATTCCTAAGGAGATACGCAGAACTATGCGTATCCGCGAGGGCGACCCCCTTGAAATTTATACCAGCCCCGAGGGCGAGGTTATTTTTAAAAAGTATTCTCCGGTGGGAGAGATAAGCGGCACGGCATCGCAATACGCCGACGTTCTGTCAAAGGTGGGCGGCTGTCCCGCGGTGATCTGCGACCGCGATCATGTTATAGCGGTGTCGGGGATATCAAAGAAAGAGGTCATCGAGCGCCGTGTTTCGGGGTCTCTTGAGGACCTTATCGAGCAGAGAAAGTCCTATGTCTGCAAGAGCAAGGAGGACAAGCATCTTATGCCCATCGAGGGCGTGGATCGCTACGCGATAGCCTGCTCGCCCATTCTGGCGCAGGGCGACGTGAACGGCGCGGTAATAATGCTGGCGGGAGAAAACGGCGAGGTCGCTACGGGAGAGCAATCGGCGCTTGTCCAGGCGGCGGCGATGTACTTCGGCAAGCAGATGGAAGAGTGATGGCAGTTGATAGTTGACAGTTGAAAGTTGATAGTTAAGGTGTCGCTTCGCGACGGATCTGAATTCGTTGCGGGGCGACGCCTTTTTGCAAAATTTTTTTGATTTTATGTAAAATATACTTGACAAAATTAAAAAGATATGTTACAATGGCATTGTGATAAGAGCAACGCAATAATCAAGCAATCAAAGGTGCTGAAAGCGGACGGCAAGTGACCGCCCACGCAGGAAAATTTTTTGCGAGAGCCTGACGCGGCGTAACGGAGCGAAGCGGAGTGAGCCGTGGCG
>CAZKJC010000353.1:0-1880 GCA_964552995.1 uncultured Ruminococcus sp. | reverse complement strand
GGCTGGGCTGTATGCGGCTTCCCGTAAAGAACGGCAACGACGCGGAGATCGACGAGGAGCTCACCGCCGAGATGGTGGATTATGCCATCAAAAACGGCATAAACTACTTTGACACGGCGTGGGGATATCACGCGGGAATGTCTGAAACGGTGATAGGAAAAATTCTTTCAAAATATCCGCGCGAGAGCTTTTATCTGGCTTCAAAATTCCCGGGCTATGATCTGTCCAATATGGATAAGGTCGAGGAGATTTTTGAAAAGCAGCTCGAAAAGTGCGGGGTAGATTATTTTGACTTCTATCTGTTCCACAACGTCTGCGAGATGAATATTGAACAGTACCTTGACCCCAAATACGGTATTCTCGACTATCTTTTAAAACAAAAGGAAAACGGCAGGATAAAGCATCTCGGGTTTTCGGCGCACGGCAGCGTGGAGATAATGAAGCGCTTTCTCGACGCCTACGGCGAGCATATGGAATTCTGCCAGATACAGCTAAACTACATAGACTGGTCTTTCCAGAACGCAAAGGAAAAGGTCTATCTTGTAAAATCTCACAAAATTCCCGTGTGGGTAATGGAGCCTATGCGCGGCGGAGATCTCGCGAAAATGTCCGACGAGGAAGCGGCGCGGCTTAAGGAGTTCCGCCCCGAGGAGAGCGCTCCCGCGTGGGCGTTCAGGTTCCTGCAGTCGCTGCCCGCGGTAAATCTCACGCTTTCGGGAATGTCAAATTTCGAGCAGCTCAAGGAAAATATCGAGATATTCTCCGAGGACAAGCCGCTCTCCGACGCCGAGATGGACACTATCCTGGATATCGCGGAAAAGCGGATAGAGAAGATAGCTCTTCCCTGCACAGCCTGCCGCTACTGCACGACACACTGTCCGCTCGGACTGGATATCCCGACGCTTCTCGCGCTGTATAACGAGCACTGCTTCACGCACGGCGGATTTATCGCGCCTATGGCTCTGATGGCTATTCCGGACGATAAAAAGCCCTCCGCGTGTATCGAATGTCACAGCTGCGAGGCGGTCTGTCCGCAGCAGATAAAAATAACCGCAGCCATGATGGACTTTGCGGAAAAAATGGCGCAAAATTAAACGGAAGAAGGAGATCGGATCATGAGCACTATAGTAAAAACCAAGCAGCGTCTTTCGGTAAAGGCGCAGGCATTAGCGGCGCTTATCGCCGTAGCTGCGGCGGTAGCGATACCGCAGATACTGCATCTTCTCGGCGCGGCTTCGGGTCTGGGCTCGTCGCTGGGTGAGATATTCCTGCCGATGCATCTGCCAATAATGCTGGTGGGACTTATGGCGGGACCCTTCGCGGGAGCTGCCGCGGGACTTGCCGCTCCGCTGCTCAGTTCTTTGCTGACCTCAATGCCCGCGGCGGGTATACTTCCCTTTATGATGATAGAGCTTTGCGTTTACGGTATGGCGGCGGGAGCGCTCAGAAGCGTGAATATCCCCACCGTTTTGAAGGTACTTATTACGCAGGTTGCCGGCAGAGCCGTACGCGCGGGCGCGATCTGCCTTGCGGTCTACGCCTTTGGGTATGAGAAGATCGGCGTGGCGGTCATTTGGACAAGTATCACAGTGGGACTTATCGGCATAGCGCTCCAGCTTGTGCTTATCCCGCTGATAATGTACAGAGTTGACGGTATAAAAGAAAAGTAGTTTCTCTGAAAATCAGAACTTTTATCCCCCTTTGAATAAAAGGGGGATAAATTTTAATTTATGATAGCACGCTTATTTTGTTAGATTTGTAATGTGGTTCTTCTTTTTATTTGTTAAAGTTGAATTTGTTATGTTTATCCGCTCTATTATTTTGGGAAAGCGGAGCTTTCACGCGCTCGAATCGGGGCTGACACCTTCGGGGGAGAGGGG
>CAZKJC010000352.1:0-1886 GCA_964552995.1 uncultured Ruminococcus sp. | reverse complement strand
AAGGAGAACTTGTGCAAGATGACGAAAAATATGCAAGCAAACGCCGACAAAGCCCGAAGAGCGGTAATTGTGCGGTGTTGCCTTTAATATACAGGCTGAAATTGTTGATCTTTTATCCTCTGCAAAAAGCAGCAAAATTTTGATATAATAGATAATTTTTTTACACCGAGAGAGACGTTTTTCGTGTATTATTAAAACACAAGGCAACCCCAAACAATAACGAAAGGACGGTTATTTATATGAACGGCATCAAAAAAACGATAGCGGCAGGTCTGGCGCTGATGTGCGCGGTAACGGTCACGGCGTGCGAAGACGCCGACCCGATCAGCAGCGGCGGAAGCAGCACTCCCATAACCACAACACCCGCCACCACACCGGCTACAATGAAAGAAGAGGACGCGGCGGCTGTCGCTGAGATCGACATAGGCGCGGAAAAGCTGGAGAACCCGACAGTCAAGTTCTTCTCCTCGTGGGACCTTAACCCCGCGGAGGGTCAGCCCCTCTCGGTAGCGCTGGAAATGTTCCAGACCCAATATGGCGGCAGGATCGAGTATATCCACGTCCCCTGGGACGACCGCTTTGCGCAGCTCGGTACACTTGTGGCGGCGGGCGACTCCCCCGATATGTTCAGCGCGGGTGATATGGATGTGTTCCCCAAGGGAGTTATCAGCAAAATGTTCGAGCCGATCGACGACTATGTTGATCTGGATTCCGAGCTGTGGGCTCCCATGAAAGAGGTAAACGATCAGTTCGCGTTCAACGGAAAGCATTATGTGGGAGCGTTCAACACGGATTCCCAGTGCGTAATGTTCTACAATAAAAAGACCATTGAGAACAACAGTCTTGACGATCCCGCGGAGCTTCTCGCGCAGGGCAACTGGAACTGGGATACGTTCTGGAGCATGATGACAAAGTTCTGTGACAGAGAGCAGGATAAATTCGCGACGGACGGCTGGTGGTTCGAGGGAGCGTTCTCCCTTACAACGGGCTATCCCTACATAGGAATGGCCGACGGTAAGGTCGTGCATAATCTTGACAACCCCATAATCGAGCGCGCGCAGGAATACATGCTGAATATGAAGCTGAATGATCTGCCCGTTCCGAAGTCCGAGCGCAGTTGGCAGGTCACTCCCTCCGATATCGCAAACGGAACGACCCTGTTCTACCCCGTCGGCACTTACGCTCTTTATCCCTATAACAATATTATTCAGGATTTCGGCGATATGGAGGACATAATGTTCGTTCCGATGCCCAAGTGCACATATACCGATGAACATTATCTCCCCGCCGTTGTGGAGGGATTCGCGATATGCAAGGGCGCAAGCAACCCCGAGGGCGTGGGCGCGTATATGAACTGCGCAATGGCAAACCGCGACAGCGAAGTAGCCAAGGAGATCGGCAAACGCCAGGCATTTGATGAATACGGCTGGACTCAGGAGCAGTACGATATGTATGAGCTTGTACGCGAAATGACCAACGAGCACCCCGTATTTGAGCTTTACAACGCGGTAAACGACTCCGTAGCCGAAATGATCAACAACCCCATTAAGGAAGGCTACAACAGCGGCGCAAGCTGGACGCAGACCAAGGAAACTATCCGCGGCGCGGTACAGTCCTACCTTGACGATGTAAACACAACGCTGGCAGCACAATAAAGGTTTTAAGAGTTTTTGATCCTCCCCCAAATAGCGAAGTCCTCCCCATAAGCGGGAGGACTTTTTTAAATTGATAATGTATAGTGGATAATTGATAATTAAGGTACGCCGCCTGCGGCGGCGATTTTAAGCCGCTTCGCGGCATTAGATCGCGGCGAAGCCGCGTTCCGAAATTATCAATTATCCATTATACATTGTCAATTCAGAACCGATCTTTTCCGGGTAGTGGTT
>CAZKJC010000351.1:0-1901 GCA_964552995.1 uncultured Ruminococcus sp. | reverse complement strand
CGCTTTTAGTGGCGTTCACGGAGTTTTCCGATCCAAACTCCAGGGCGCGGAGCTTTCCCGTAAAAGCTGTCGCTTTGATAACGGGCTGCGCGGTGATCGGCGCGGGGCTCAGGTACGTTTTTTGCATAAAACTCGGCATATTCCCTTTATATGCGGTATCCGCGCTTGCACTTTTGTTGGTTATCGCGGTGATGAGACTGATAAAATCGTACATACCGCCGGCGGGAGCGATCTCGGTTCTGGCAATGCTGATCCCCGAGGAAGCTGTGCTGTGGTATCCCGTGCAGATATTGGCAGGTTCGGCGGTGATAATGGCGGCGTCGCTTCTGTTTTTTAAAGAGAAAAATAAGCAGTGTTGACGAGAAGCAAATGATTTAAATGGGAATTTCAAAATTTCCGCAAGCGATCCTCGGTCATTCGCGGAGTTTGCGCAAACAGCTGGAAAACGCCATAATGTGCTACGCGAAAGTTGCGCAAAATTACCGATTGCGGAAACCGTGCAGTATTTGCCGTTCGGCAAATATGCACTTTTTGAAATTCCTGCCTCAACATTGCGTTGCGATAACTTTTTATACAAGCAGACGCCCCCGCTTTTGCGCGGGGCGAATTTTTTTTGGATCTTTGCAGCGTTTCTCAAAAAACGTCGTATATATTAATGAGAGGGCAAAAAAGATTGCTGCGCAGCATTTCTTCGGAGGACGCTATGACAAAGGAAAGAACGCTTGCCGTAAAGCTGAAAAGGGGCGATACGGCGGCATTAGGGGAAATTATGGACTGCTATACGGGATACGTCCGCGCGGTTATACGAAATTTTTCGCGCGGGATGTTTTCGGAGCAGGATATTGACGAGCTTTGCTCGGACGTTTTCTTTTCGCTTTGGCAGCATAGGGAAAATCTTGACGCGGATATCGGGTTCCGTTCGTATCTTTCCGCGATAGCGAGAAACGCGGTCAAGGATCGCTTCAAGTCGGAGAAGCCGCCCTGCGAGGACATCTCGGAGCTTGACATACCGAGCGGTTTTAAAGTCGAGGAAGCGGCGCAGCTCCGCGAGATGATACGCTGCATTGACGAGGGACTATCAACGCTCCCCGAAAGGGAGAGCGAGATGTTCGCGAGGTATTACTTCTACGGCGAGAGCACTCCCGAAATAGCGCGCAAAATGAACCTTTCCGAGAGCACGGTGCGCTCCGCCCTCTCCAGAACACGAACCAAACTAAAGGATTATCTGACGAAAAGAGGTTTTGATCATGCTTGAGGAATTGCTGAAAAAATGCTTTGACGAGGAACAGGCATCGGACAAAAGCGCCGAGGATATCAAGACCGCTGTTTTGTCGCGGATAGAGGAGGACAAAAATATGAAGCATTTTTCCATTAAACCTTTGATAATAGCGGCAGCGATCGCCGCAACGGGCGCTGTGTCCGTAGTTACCGCTAATGCCGCTACTGACGGCGCTGTCATTGACGGCATTGCCAGAACGTTCAGCTTCTGGGTGAACGGAAAAGAGGTAACCGGCAAGATAACGGAATATACCGGAGAGGACGGAAACCAATATGACCGCGTTTGGCTTGAGCTGCCCGAGAGTGCCGAGGTCGGTCCGGTGGTAGACGCATATTTTGACGCAGCCGCCGTGGAGATCGGCGCAGATGAGCTCGGCGATATCGGTTATATAATCGACAAGGGCGAGGCGGTCGGTTCGTTTACGGAATATACCGCCGAGGACGGGAACGTATACGAGCGTGTGGTGATCGAGCCGGAGGGCGCGGCGATATGAGCCGATGATTTAGGAATTACGGGCTATATAAATGATAATTTATTTTAATAGTGGTATCGCTGAACGCTTAGCAGCCCCGCGCGAAGCGCGGAACCGGGATTCCAAAGGGACGCGTCCCTTTGGCGGGGT
>CAZKJC010000350.1:0-1994 GCA_964552995.1 uncultured Ruminococcus sp. | reverse complement strand
GGGTCTGGGGTGAAACCGTAGGGGAGGGGGGAAATCCCCGCTTTTGCCGGATTTTGTTCTTTCCCCCCTCCCCGTAGGTGTCAGCCCCAGTTCGAGCGCGTGAAAGCTCCGCTTTCACAAAATAATAGAACGGATAAACATAACAAATTCAATTATAACGTATTAAACAACAAACCACATTTAAAACCATGCCGCGCGGGAACTCATAAAAAATCGGGAGATATAAGTATGACTAGCAGGATATCGGCCGAAGAACTGGCTGTTCAAAAGGAATATATGCGCAGGGTCGCGGAGATCAACTCGCGGCGTGAAACGCCGCCTGTCGCTCATGTCCACAGCTTCGGCTGTCAGCAGAACGTCAGCGACGGCGAAAAGCTGAAAGGAATGCTCGCGGAGATGGGCTACGGGTTTTCGCCCGAAACGCGCGGCGCCGATCTGGTTCTGTTCAACACCTGCGCGGTGAGAGAGAACGCGGAGGACAGAGTTTTCGGGAATCTCGGCGCGCTTAAGCACAACAAGCGCGACGATCCCGATATGATCATAGGCGTATGCGGCTGCATGGTCCAGCAGGAGCATATCACGGAGAAGATCAAAAGGAGCTTTCCGCACGTTGATCTCGTTTTCGGAACGCACGTTTTGCATACCCTGCCGCAGATAATTTACGAGGTGCTCACTACCCGAAAAAAGAAATTTTCCATACCGCAGAGCGACGGTGTTATCGCGGAGGGGCTCCCTATAAAAAGGGAAAACGGGCTTAAGGTCAGCGTACCGATAATGTACGGGTGCAATAATTTTTGTACTTATTGTATAGTGCCCTATGTGCGGGGAAGAGAGCGCTCGCGGGATACGGAGGATATTCTGCGGGAGGTGCGCGCGGCGGTAAGCGGCGGTGCGCGGGAGATACTGCTGCTGGGGCAGAACGTAAATTCCTACGGAAAGGAGCTTGGAACTAGCTTTTCGGAGCTGCTGAAAAGGATAAACGATATTGAGGGAGAGTTTCGGGTATGCTATATGTCCAGCCACCCCAAGGACGCTACCCGCGAGCTTATTGATACGATCGCGGAGTGCGAAAAGGTCACGCGGCATTTCCATCTTCCCGTGCAGTCGGGCAGCAGCCGCGTGCTGGAGCTTATGAACCGTCACTACACAAGGGAGCGGTATCTGGAGCTGGTGGGGTATATTCGGGAGAGGATACCCGACGCGGCGCTCACTTCGGATATTATTGTGGGATTCCCCGGGGAGACCTACGAGGATTTTAAGGAGACGCTTTCGCTGATAAGAGAGGTCGGGTTCGACTCGCTTTATACGTTTATTTACAGCCCGAGAAAGGGAACAAAGGCGGCGGAAATGCCCGATCCCGTTTCCGCGGAGGAAAAGGGGAAATGGTTCAGGGAGCTGCTGGAGGTTCAGCAGGAGGTCGGCGAGAACGCTTATCGGGGGTATATCGGGCAGGTAATGCGCGTGCTCTGCGAGGGCAGAGGGCGTACCCGCGACGGGTGTCTTACGGGCAAGACACGGCAGAATGTTATTGTGGATTTTGACGGCGGCGAGGAGCTTATCGGGCAATTCGTCAACGTTGAGATAACCGGCGCGCTCAACTGGGCACTGTTGGGACAGTTGACAGTTGATAGTTGATAGTTGACAGTGGACAGTTTCGGTGCGGCTTCGCCGCGGATCATAAATGCGCGGCAAAAGCAGCGTTCGCGCAGAGCAACGCTTACTCACGCAGCAAAAGCAACGCTCGCAAAGAGCAGCGCTTCGCCCACGCAGGAAATTTTTCGCGAGAGCCTGCCGCGGCGCAACGGAGCGAAGCGGAGTGAGCCGTGGCGGGCGGGTCGCGGAAAATTTCAAATTAAAATCATTTGGCAAGAGCAACCCAAACGCGGCGCAGCAAAGCAACGCTCGCAAAGAGCAACGCTTACTCACGCAGCAAGGCAACGCTCGCAAAGAGCAACGCTTACTCACGCGGCTTTCAGCCTGTTTGCCAGAGTGTT
>CAZKJC010000349.1:0-2001 GCA_964552995.1 uncultured Ruminococcus sp. | reverse complement strand
GGCTCAGGCAAATCAGCAGCCCCAGAGCATTCTCCAGCTCCTCGGCTAATCTCTCCTTTGAGATTTTCCGAGCCGCTTAGGATCGCTTGACGGCTTAACTGAACATAACAGCCCCCGCGCGATCGTGCGGGGGTTGATTTTTGCAAAATCTCTTGACAAATCCATTTTGATGTGCTATAATGTATTTGTTAAACAAGGTAATGCTTAACGGACTTCACACAAATTGACTCCCGATGCCAGGTCGGGAGTTGATTTTTTATTAAAAAATGACCCTCGAACTGCCAGGTCGAGGGTCGGGGTAAATGCTGTGCCGGCTTTTAATCGCCGTTGTTACTGTCGTCTCTGTTCAGCCATTTGAATAAGTAACTTGCGATCAGGCTTGAAATAACAGAAACTACAAACTCGGTAATGCTCACAGAACCTCACCTCCTTCCGTAAAAACGTCCGGAGAGCCGGCACTTTTATTATAACATAAATCCGCGGGCTTGTCAAACTTTGCCGAATATTCCGCCTTTTCGCCGACCCTCTCCCCAAAAGGGAAAGGGCGCTTTTTTATGTAAACCTATTGCATTTTCGACCGTTTTATAGTATAATATAAATATATATGCTTAAGGAAGGGTTAATTTTATGAGCAAAGTAGTTAAGTTCGGCGGAAGCTCCCTCGCCGACGCAAAGCAGTTTAAAAAGGTGGCGGACATAATAAAGGCGGACGAGGAGCGGTGCTATGTTATTCCGTCGGCTCCTGGAAAGCGCTTCGGAGACGATACGAAAGTAACCGATATGCTGTACCACTGCTATGACGAGGTAGTTGGCGGGGCGGATTTCGCAAAGTCCTTCGCGCCTATCAGAGAGCGCTTCAACGGCATTATCAGCGAGCTTGGGATAGACCTGTCGCTGGAGGACGAATTTGTTAAAATAGGGCGTAATTTCGCTTCCCGCGCGGGGCGCGACTATGCCGCGAGCCGCGGCGAATACCTTAACGGGATCATTCTCGCGAAATATCTCGGATATGCCTTTGTAGACGCGGCTAAGGGTATTTTCTTTGATAATAAGGGAAATTTCGACGGGGATATAACAAACGCCTGTCTCGGAGCTATGCTTGACCGCACCCCCCGCGCGGTCATTCCGGGATTCTACGGAGCTATGCCGGACGGCAGCATAAGGACATTTTCGCGCGGCGGAAGCGATTTCACCGGCTCGGTCGTGGCTAAGGCGGTGAAGGCTTCGCTTTATGAGAACTGGACGGACGTAAGCGGCTTTCTGGTAGCCGACCCGAGGATCGTCGCTAATCCCGAGGGGATAAGCGTTATCACCTATTCCGAGCTGCGCGAGCTGTCATATATGGGCGCGGGCGTGCTTCACGAGGACGCTATCTTCCCCGTAAGAAGCGCGAATATCCCCATCAATATCAAGAACACAAACGCTCCGCAGGACGCGGGAACGCTGATAGTTCCCACCGGTACAGAGCCGCCCTCAAAGTATCTTATCACGGGTATCGCGGGCAAAAAGGATTTCTCTGTTATTTCGATCGAGAAAGACAGAATGAACTTCCACAAAGGATTTATGCGCCGCCTTTTGCAGGTGCTTGAAAATCACGGGATATTCCCCGAGCATATGCCTACCGGTATCGATACGGTGAGCGTTGTGGTAAATTCCCACGAGCTGGAGCACCAGCGCGAAAAGCTGGCGGAAAGGCTTATCGAGGTGGTCAAGCCCGATCATTTTGAGATCATCGACGGGCTCGCGCTGATAGCTATCGTGGGTCGCGGAATGCGCTCCGCAAAGGGTACTGCGACACGAGTTTTCGCGGCGCTCTCTCACGCTGATATAAATATCCGTATGATAGACCAGGGCTCCAGCGAGCTGAATATTATCGTTGGTATCAATGAGGGCGATTTTGAAAAGGCAATATCCGTGCTGTACGATATGTTTATGCTAAGCGAGCAGTGATAGGCAGCTAAGAGCCGCACAAAAACCGAGCGGTCAAGGGCGCTGAAAGCC
>CAZKJC010000348.1:0-2035 GCA_964552995.1 uncultured Ruminococcus sp. | reverse complement strand
AAATTTTGAAATTCCCATTTAAATCATTTGCTTCTTGTCAACACTTTATATACAGTCTGCGGCGAGCTCCGTTCGCCTACCGCGCCCCCAAAGCTCCGCATTCGCGGAGCTTTGGGGGCTTGTTGCGAAAAATTCTCCTGCGTGGTCGATTTGTGGACAGTCTTGAATGCCCCTTAATTCGTGGGCATTATGTTGCGTACTATATTATACAAAATTCTGCCCCTTGCTTTGACAAGGGGCAGAATTGATTTTACCGATCAAGCATAGAAATTAAACAGCGATCCCATGCTGAAAGCGTAGGTCGGCATGCTCAAAGCGTTGTAGGTAAGCATTCCCTTGCCGTTTGACAAAGAGCCTATCTGCTGAGCCTTCTGCGCTACCTTGTTGGAGAAGCCGTAGTTCCCGCCGAAGGTAGTCTTGATATCCAGCGCGGAAACCTTGTCCCCGAGGCTCTCCTTGTTAAAGGTCAGCTTGTTGTCGCTGCCCAAAGAGAAGCCCGCGCGTCCGAGAGCGCTGCTGTATACCTTAGCGGTATTCACCGTCATAACGCCCTTTTGCAGCACCGACGAGCTGTCGGAGTTGCTGACGTTCTCCAGCATACCGTTGTAGCTGTCCGCGAAATTCTGCGCCAGCTTTGCGTACTCGTCCGCGTTGTACTCGCCGCCGTACCTGAGCTTGTTCGCGAAGCTGGTCATATCGTCCGCCGCGCTTTTCGCCTCTGTGGTGGAGGTTCTGAGCGCTACGGTGCTGTTCGCGGTATCTCTCACGTCGTCGGTAATGCCGAAAACGCTCTTGTAGATATTTGAATACTGATCCTTAAAATAGGTGCTCTTGTTCTTGAGCGTGGTATTCATTATCCTGTCAAGATTCTTCTGTGCCGACCTCGCGGATATCTGACCGGTCAGACTGCTCAAGCCCGTGCGATTTTGGTAATTTGTCATCGCCTTAGCCATCGACAGCTGCGTTGAAGCCAGATTGCCTACTGTTGCCATAAAAACACCTCCTGATCTCAAAAAAATTTTCCGCAACCCGCCTGTAAAAGCTCCGCATTCGCTCCGCTTTCACAGGCTCTTGCGAAAAATTTTCCTGCGTGGGCGTTATGTTGTTCTTTGCTGACACTGCTTTTTGCATGAACAACATTTGCTCTCTGCATTGCTTTGTTGAGCGGGTTAGTCGTCGGAATTTATACAAGCCGAAATAATTCAGCTCGCTTTTCTGACAATTGCTATGGGAGTCTGGAGAAGCCCCTGGTCAAGAGGATTATCCCTGAACACCTGCGTCGCGAATTTCTCCAGGTCGTCGTCCTTTCTGGACTTGCCCAGAACGTTAAGCCCAATATCGTTCGCGTCGATTATCACCACGTCTACACCCGTGTAGTCCATCAGGTGCTTTGCCGCCTCGTCGGGCTTGTCGGGCGCCATTTTAGCGTAGTGATCGTAGGGGGGAACGTTGTCCTTGCTCGGACCGTCTATCGCGCGGGCTTTCATACCGCATATGTTATAAAACACTCCGCGCTTGCCGAACAGCTTTCCTATTCCCGCGCAAATCGCCGCGAAAATAACCTTGATCCTGCCCACGTCGCGTATGCACAGCTCCATCGACTGAGGAGCCGCAAGCCCTACTCCGTAGCTTGTTCTTATAACGAACCTCGACAATATCTTTGCCAGCAGGCTTACCTTTATCTCCTCTATCGGGAATGCCCGCCCCTGGGTAATTGCCACGATCTTCTCCGATATTATAATAGTATCGCCCTCGTCGAGATAATCCTTGACATACTTGTCGATTATCTCCTCCATTGTATCGTCCTTGGTTATAACGTGCGTCTTGATCGGATAGCGGGCAAAACTGCCGTAATCCGTATCTATCACAAGACTTTTGCCCTCATTGGCGGTAAAAGGTATCTCCATTTCGTTCTCCTGATTTTTATAAAATTCTGTGCCACACTCGGCTATTATTCCGCGCCGTAAGTCTGTCTGTACTCTTTCATCTTCCCGACATACTCTCCGCCGGGTATAATGCCGCTTTCAAGCGCGGC
>CAZKJC010000347.1:0-2046 GCA_964552995.1 uncultured Ruminococcus sp. | reverse complement strand
CGCTTCGTTGCGCCGTGCCGGGCTCTCGCGGAAAATTTTGCTGCGTGGGCGGGGCGTTGATTTGTGCTGTCAGCGCCCTTTATCGACTGATTTTTTGTGATCTTTGTCGGGTATTTAACCGCCGAAAGCTAGCAGCAGCGCTATATAAGCCGCCGTGATGACCATATTGACCGAAAGCCCGCCCGACATCAGCACCGCTGTAACCGCTGTCACAGCCGAAATGATCGCGGCAGCCCTCATTATGCCGTCCACCCGCTCCGCGGGGAAAGCGCGTATGACCGCCGATTTAAGCAGCCGAGCGCCGTCCAGCTCCCCCAGCGGAAGCAGATTGAACAGCCCCGTGCACAGATTTATCAGCGCTGCCGTGTACGCTCTCGCAGCCCACAGCGCCGCGGCGAGCGCGAAATTTGTCAGGCAGCCCGCGGAATATATCACGCTCTGCCGACCTGCCGAAAGCCGCTCCGCGTTGTCCGACCTTATCCTTATCCCCGCCCCGTACAGCGTCACCGCCGTTATCTCCGCGCCGCAGACGCTCATCGCCAGCAGATGCGCCAGCTCGTGCGCCGCGCAGCTCAGCAGAGCCGTTATCCCGAATTCCGTGTTATCCGTCAGCAAAAACAGCGCCACCGCCGCGAAAAAAGTAAAATCCAGCCGCAGCGCCGTTCTTTGTATCCTTAACTCTATCATACCGTATCATATGCGGGACAAGCGGAAAAAAGAACGGGGCTGATCTTGGGCTGTGTTGACAAGAATTAAGGCAACACCGCATAATTATTGTCGTTCGATTGCGATGACAGATTTTTCGTCAGATTGTACAAGTTCGACGCCGGCGGGCTGACGCCCGCCAAGGAGAACTTGTGCAAGATGACGGAAAATATGCGAGCAAGCGGACGGCAAAGGCGTTAGCCGTTAATTGTGCGGTGGTGCCTTAAATGATTTAAAAGAATTTTCCGCGACAGCGGGCAGTTGACGGCGGCTTTCTCCGCCTTTGACTGCCCGATTTTTTTGTGAATTTCGGCTTTGATTTTTTCAGCCGTAATACGCTATGTCGACCACCTGTCCGTTCCTCATATACACCCGCGGGACTCTCGCGTTGATACAGCACAATATCTCATGGCTTATCGTGCCGCTCTGCGCCGCCGCTTTCTCCAGCGAGCAAACATCGTCGGGTCTGTCTGAATAAACCGTGACGATATCGCCAACACTTATATCGGGTATATCCGTAACGTCCAGCACAGACTGATCCATGCATATCCTGCCGCATACGGGAGCGGGCTCCCCATTTACCAGGCAGCTCCAGCTGCCCGAGAGATGACGGTTGAAGCCGTCCGCGTACCCGCAGGGGATCATAGCCAGCACAGTTTCCCGCTCCGCCTTGAAAGTCCGTCCGTAGCTCACCGTAGCGCCCGCGGGCACCTTTTTGAGCTGCGACACGACCGTTTTCATGCTGAAAAGCGGCTTTACCCCCTCCGGTATAGGGCACGCAAGATCGCCTCTGTGACCGTACAGCATTATCCCCGCGCGCACAAAATCCCCGTCAAGATCGCTGTGGCAGGTTATGCCGCCGCTGTTCTGGGAGTGCATTTTCAGCCCCCTGCTTTTGCAGAGAGCCTCCAGCGCCCTTTGCTGCTGCCTTGTGAACTCCACGTTTTCCGGCTCAAGACTGTCGGCTACCGCGAAATGCGTGTATGCCCCGCGGCAGTCCAACCCCTTTTGTGAGAGTATGTAGTCCGCTTCGCGCTCCGTGGATATCCCCACGCGGCTCATGCCAGTGTCAAGTTTTATGTCCACCGTTACCCTTACTCCGCGCTTCAGAGCCGCTTCTGAAAGCTCCTCGGCGTATCGTTCCGAGCCTACGGTAAAAATATACCCCTTTCCAAGATTATCCATTACCGCCGGAACGTCGCAATACCCGAAAATAATTATATCCCCTTTGATATCCCCCTCCGTAAGTATCTGAGCCTCACGAAGATTTGAGACCGCGAAATGTGTTATGCCCATCTTGTTGAGCGCTCTCGCGCAGGGCACGGCGCCGTGTCCGTAGGC
>CAZKJC010000346.1:0-2058 GCA_964552995.1 uncultured Ruminococcus sp. | reverse complement strand
TACAAAATAAATCTAACAAAGCACTAAGCAAACTGCTCCGCTAAATTATCATTTACCACTAAAAAAATCCTATAAATTGAGAAAATTTGTTAAAATATTAAAATTATTCACAAGATGTTGACAAACCGAGGTGAGTATGTTAAAATATCAAATGGACAAAGCATTTTGCTTTATTCTGCTAAACAGATAAAATGAACGCTGAAAGGAAGATCAAACGATGAAAAAGAAGATTTTTGCCCTGCTTATGGGCGCTGTAATGTGTATGAGCCTTTGCGGCTGCGCCGCTAAGGAGAGCGGTTCCGACGCAAACTCGGGCAGCACTGCGGCGGGTGATTCCGACTGGGATTATATCGCCAACAAGGGCGAGGTGGTTATCGGTATTACATATTACGAGCCGATGAATTATTTTGACGACAACGGCGAACTGGTAGGCTTTGAAACGGAATTTACCAAGGCGGTATGCGAGAAGCTGGGCGTTACCCCCGTGTTCCAGGAGATCGAGTGGGAGAAAAAGGAGATCGAGCTTCAGTCAAAGGCGATCGATCTTATTTGGAACGGTCTTACGGTCACGGAGGACAGAAAAGAAAATATGGCTTTCTCCACGACTTATCTGAACAACAGACAGGTAGTTATCGTAAAGACGGAGAACGCGGGCAAGTACTCCGATACCGCTTCTATGGCGGGAACCTCGATCGCTTTTGAGAGCGGTTCCGCGGGCGAGGACGCGGCTGTTGCGGACGCTACTCTTGCCGAGTGCGAGCTTATCGGCTGCTCCGCGCAGAAGGACGCGCTGATCGAGGTAAAGGCAGGCACAGCGGATTTCGGCATACTCGACTACACGCTGGCTAAGGCTTCTATCGGCGAGGGCACAGATTATGATGATATTCAGATACTTGAGAGCGTAGAGCTTGCTTCGGAGCAGTACGCGGTAGGCGTTCGCCTGGAGGATACCGAAACTCTCGCGAAGATCAACGGAGCTATCGACGAGCTGGCAAAGGACGGCACTCTTCTTGATATCGCAAAGAAGTACGGCGTTGACGATATCTACGCGCTGTAATTCAACACAAAAGCAACGCACGCAAACAGCAACATAACGCCCACGCAGGAAATTTTTTCGCGAGAGCCCGTGAAAGCGCAGCGGAGCGGAGCTTTTGCGGGCGGGTCGCGAAAAAATTTTAAAAATAATCTGCTCCTCGTCGACATAAAAAACAAGAGTGAGAAGCAACGCACGCAAACAGCGACAAAACGCCCACGCAGGGAAAATTTCCGCGAGAGCCTGCGAAAACGGAGCGCAGCGGAGTTTTTGCGGGCGGGTCGCGGAAATTTTCTTTTAGATAAGGACGAAGTATGAGCTTTTGGGAAGTTACAAAACAGCTTGCGGACGGATTCGGCGTTACGCTGATGATATTCGGGATAACTCTTGCGGCGTCGCTGCCGCTGGGGCTTATTATGACGTTCGGGTCGATGTCGAAGATACCGCCGGTGAAGTGGCTGGTAAAGGTGTTTGTCTGGATAATCCGCGGAACGCCGCTTATGCTACAGATAATACTGATCTTCTACGGACCGGGGCTGATGGGAATGCAGATAAAGCTGCCCAGAATGACGGCGGTGATAATCGCGTTTATAATAAATTATTCCTGCTATTTCTCGGAGATTTTCCGCGGGGGCATCGAGAGTATTCCCAAGGGGCAGTATGAGGCGGGGCAGGTCCTCGGTATGACCAAAACGCAGATATTTTTTAAGGTGGTGCTGTTTCAGGTCATAAAGCGTATCGTGCCGCCGATGGGAAACGAGATAATCACGCTTGTAAAGGATACCTCGCTGGCGAGAGTTATCGCGGTAACGGAGCTGGTAAAGGCTGCGGAAAGGATAGTTACGCTCAAAAGCCTTATCTGGCCGCTGTTTTATGTGGGAGCGTTCTACCTTGCGTTCTCGGCGCTGCTCACGTTCCTGCTGAATCTGGCGGAGAAGAAAATGAACTATTATAGCGTGTAAAGAAATTCATCGCAACGCAATGTTGAGGCAGGAATTTCAAAAAGGTGCGCATTTGCCGAATGG
>CAZKJC010000345.1:0-2070 GCA_964552995.1 uncultured Ruminococcus sp. | reverse complement strand
CCACTTCCTTTTGTATCAAAAGGAAGCGAAAACAAGTCCGCGCTTCGCGCGGGGGATTCTGGGCGTTCGGCGCTGCGCAAATCCCCACGGCACTTCTTGCCTCTAACAGCATATAATGCTGTAGGAGGCGATCTTTGTGGAATTCTTATATGTTTTCGTGCTTATGTTCCTTTCGATATTCGGGCTGGCTATGCTGCTAAAGCTGTTCTTCGACGCGCTGCTGCGCGGCTCTGCCCGCAGCTTCGACGTTTATGTGCGCAGCGATGACGGCGTGGAGGAATTCGTGCGCTTCGCTCACAAGTGCTCCCATATCGAAAATGTAAATCTTATCCTTTCGGGCGGCGAGTGCGACGATACCGCGCTCGCCTTAGCTGAAAAATTCGCCGAGGTCAATATTATCGGCGGGCAAGGTCGGTGAAATTCTTGGAAAACAACAGCCTTAACTCCGTCAGCGGTACGGTCGAGGGCGTTATCTTCTACAACGAGGAAAACGGCTACATCGTGCTGGATATGGACTGCGACGGCGTTCTTACCACCGCTGTGGGCAATATGGGCGACGTCCGCGAGGGCGAACGCCTTACGCTCTACGGCGATTACATAAATTCCCAGAAGTACGGCAGGCAGTTCAAGGTGGAGATATTTGAGCGCTCCATGCCCGAAAACGCCGCCGCTGTGCGAAAGTACCTCGGCTCGGGAGTGATCTCGGGTATTGGTCCCGCTATGGCTAAGCGGATAGTTCAGGCGTTCGGCGACGATACCCTCGATATCCTTGAAAATCACGCGGAGCAGCTTTCCTCTATCAAGGGTATCTCACCCGAAAGGGCAAGGGAGATCGGAAAGGATTTCCGCAATATTACGGGGCTGCGCAAGGCTATGACGTTCTTTTCAAAGTACGGCATACAGCCCGTTTATATCGCGGCGGTGTGGAAAAAATTCGAGGGATACACCATACAGGCGGTCACGGAAAACCCCTACGTCCTTTGCGGCAGCGGCATAGAGCTCCCCTTTCGGGACGCGGACAGGGTGGCGAGAGACCTGGGGCTGCCTATGGACAGCGAGGAGCGTATCTCCGCGGGTATCCTGTGGACAATGCAGCTCGGTGCGCTGAACGGTCACACCTGTCTGCGGGAAACCGAGCTTTCGGACAGGGTGGTTCGGGAGCTGGCTATCGGCGAGAAGCAGTACTGGGACGCTCTCAAAATGACGGAGCAGCGCGGCGAGATAATCATAACCGATCAGTATGACGAGGTTTTTGTTTTCTTAAGGGAATATTACGAGGCGGAATGCTTTATCGCGGAAAAGCTCGCGGAGATGATAAAGCGCGACGACTGCGGCGACAAGGATTATTCCGAGGAGATAGCGGGAATAGAGTGGACGGAGGGGCTGACCTACGAAAAGCTCCAGCGCGAGGCTATAAACGGCTGCATGAACAATCATGTGTTCATTCTCACGGGCGGACCCGGAACGGGAAAAACCACCACGCTGAACGCGGTAATTCAGCTGTGCAAGCAGCGCGGGCAGAAGCTCAAGCTCGCCGCGCCGACCGGCAGAGCCGCGAAGCGTATGGCGGATCTTACGGGCGCTCCCGCGCAGACCATTCACAGGCTTTTAGAGGTGGACTTCGCGGGGGGAGGAAGCTCTTTCCGCAGAAACGAGGAGAACCCACTCAGCTGCGACGTGCTGATAATCGACGAGATGTCGATGGTGGACACGCTGCTGATGGCTTCGCTGCTGCGGGCGGTCAAGGGCAAGACCCGCCTGGTTCTGGTCGGGGACAGCAATCAGCTCCCCTCGGTGGGGGCGGGGAATATCCTGCGCGACCTGATAGCGGGCGGGAGAGTTCCCATGGTGGAGCTAAAGGAGATATTCCGCCAGGCGGCGGAGAGCCTTATCGTCACCAACGCCCACAGGATAGTGCGGGGGGAATATCCCGTGCTCAACGACAGGACAAAGGATTTTTTCTTTATGCCGTCGGACAGCGAGGAAAACACCATGCGGCTGGTGATAGAGCTTTGCAGGACAAGGCTCCCCAGAACCTACGGCTTTGACGCGCTGGAGGATATCCAGGTG
>CAZKJC010000344.1:0-2095 GCA_964552995.1 uncultured Ruminococcus sp. | reverse complement strand
ATAAACATAACAAATTCAACTTTAACAAATTAAAAGGAGTTCCACATTGCAAATCCTACATAATATGCGTGCTAGCATAAATTATCATTTAGTCTTGCGTATTAACCCTCAATACATACCTTGACAATATGACATAGTTGTGGTAAAATATAGGGTAGGGAACGGGGAGCGAAACCGCTGTCCGCCGTTCCCTATCGTTAAAATTTCGGAGGTGCTACTTTGCTTGAATTACGTGATCTGACATGGCGCTCGCCCGAGGGCGAGAGTATTATAAACGGCATAAGCGTAAAAACGGACAGTAAACTGGTGGTGATAACCGGTCCGAACGGCGGAGGTAAAACCACGCTGGCAAAGCTGATAGCTGGAGTCGAAACTCCCGCGGGAGGCAGCATACTGCTGGACGGCGAGGATATAACGGGTCTGGATATAACACAGAGGGCAAAGCGGGGCATAGCCTACGCGTTTCAGCAGCCCGTGAGGTTCAAGGGGCTGACGGTAAGAGACCTGTTGGAGCTCGCCGCGGGCGAAAAGCTGGACGATACGGCGCTGTGCCGCCTGCTTAGCCGCGTGGGATTGTGCGCGGAGGAATATATCGACCGCGAGATGAGCGGAGCGCTCTCGGGCGGCGAGGCTAAGCGTATAGAGATCGCTACGGTGCTGGCAAGAAAGGCAAGGCTCTCGGTGTTCGACGAGCCGGAGGCGGGTATCGATCTCTGGAGCTTCACACGCTTGGTGGAGACATTTGAGGAAATACGCTCGGGCAGCGACGGAAAGCTGGTGGTGATATCTCACCAGGAAAGGATACTGTCAATTGCCGATGAGATAGTTGTTGTCGCGGAGGGCAGAGTGCGCACCGCGGGCAGGCGCGAGGAAGTCCTTCCCGCGCTGCTTAAAGGGGAATGCGCCTGCGACTGCCCCAAAAAGAACGGAGGTGTATGCTGATGGAGCTGCCGGAGCTTGGATTTAACAGTATAAGCGCGGATATGCTTAAGGTGATATCGGATTATGACGGAATAAGCGGCTTCAAGGGCGCGTACAATATCCGCGAGGACGGTCAGTGCGCGGGCAGGAAGTCCTCGGAGAATATCGACATCGCTCCCAAGACCGATAACCCCGGGATAGATATAAGGGTAAAGCCCTTTACAAAGGGAGAGACCGTGTTTATTCCCGCCTGTGTTACCCACAGCGGCGTTGACGATCTGGTGTACAACGATTTTTATATCGGAGAGGGCGCGGACGTGATCATCGTGGCGGGCTGCGGAGTGCATAATGACGGTGAGGAGCAGGCGCGCCACAACGGCATTCACCGCTTTTTCCTGGAAAAGGGCGCGAGGGTGCTGTATAAGGAAAAGCATATCGCCTCGGGAACCGGCGGGGGCTTGAAGAAGATAGACCCCGTGACCGATTGTTTTCTCAAGGAGGATTCCACGCTGGAGATGGATACGGTTCAGCTCGGTGGGGTGGATCATTCCGACAGAAAGACCTCCGCGGTGCTGGAAAAGGGCGCCAGGATAATTGTGAGGGAGCGTATTCTCACGGATAATTCGGAGGAAGCCATCTCACGGTTTGACGTTAAGCTGAACGGAGAGGACAGCGGCGTTGATCTGGTATCGCGCTCGGTGGCTAAGGGAAGCTCTCACCAGGCGTTTTATTCGGTTATTGAGGGAAATAACAGGTGTACGGGGCATTCCGCCTGTGACGCTATTTTGTCGGGGAACGGCAGAGTGGACGCTCAGCCCGCGCTGAACGCTTCTCATGTGGACGCGGAGCTTATTCATGAGGCGGCGATAGGCAAGATCGCGGGCGAGCAGATAATGAAGCTGTGCAGCCTCGGACTTACTCGCGAAGAGGCGGAGGAAAAGATCGTACAGGGTTTTTTAAAGTAGTCTGAAGCACAAAACGCCCGCGCATAAAGGGGCATTCAAAAACGAACCACGAATCGCCCACACATAAAGGGACATTCAAAATCAGTCCGCAAAACGCCCCCGCATCTGAATTTCAAAAAGTGCGCATTTGCCAAACGGCAAATGCTGCACGGTTTCCGCCAGACATGCGCAGTGAGCGTAGCGAACGGAGTATGGCTGGCGGAAATTTT
>CAZKJC010000343.1:0-2100 GCA_964552995.1 uncultured Ruminococcus sp. | reverse complement strand
GCGCGGTATTGACGGCTTCAAGCCCCATAACGACTCCGAATGTCAGCAGCAATATCGCCCACTCCGCGCGGGTAAGCTCGTAGAATCGCGCCGCGAACCAGCTCACGAATCCCGCCGCGCACAAATGAAAACGGAAATTCCGCTCGCGGAATGCCAGTGCCAACCCGCGCCCCGCATAGGCAAATCCCTTGAAAAAAGCCCTCACTGCTTCTCACCGCGCGTTATGCCGAGCCTTTCCAGAACCTTTTCCTGCTTTGCGAACATTATTTTCTCCTCCTCGCCGCCGTTCACATGGTCGTAGCCAAGCAGGTGAAACAGCGAATGCGTAATAAGGAACGCCAGCTCCCTTTTGAAGCTGTGGGAGTACTCCTCCGCCTGCTCCCGAGCCTTTTCAAGGGATACCACGATATCACCGAGAATTATCGCGTCGTTGTCGGGGTCTACCTCAAAGCCCTCCTCGTCGCCGATAGGGAACGACAGCACGTCGGTCTCCCTGTCGATCCCGCGGAATTCCGCGTTGAGCTCGCGTATGCGCCCATTATCCACGAACGTTACCGAGACCTCCGCGTCCTCCTCTATATTCTCCTCGGCAAGGGCTTCGCGGGTGCAGTCCTCTATAAGCCGCTCCGCGTATTCGGGAACGGGTACCTTGTCCTGCTCATCGCTCATAAAAATATAGATCTTCATGGTCTCTCCTTATAATAATTAAACGCGGCTTCGTAATAATTGCGCGACTGCCCCTCCTCGCCGTAGGAAAGCGGTTCATCGGCGTAGGTGAGAATGCAGAACGGCTCGGTATGTTCATATTGGAAAGGCTTATATGGCAGAGCGCACCACATTTTGTAACAGCGTTTTCCAAATTCCGAAAGCGGAAATTTGTTTTCATTATAGACCTTTTCAAGAGCCGCAAAAAGCTCCTTTCCGAAAACATCAATGTTCAGCGCACTTTCCTCAAACCTGCCAAGCCTTTCCCAAGCCTCCGCGCGGTTATCGCCAAGTCCCTCTAGCTCCAAAAGAAAATCGTCCTCGGGGTTCTCCAAGAACAGCCTGTCAAGCTCCGTATAATAATCGGTTTTATCGTCAAGCCCGAACGCCCATACATAGCACAATGCGACTAATTTTTCCATGCGCCCTTATCCCTGCGTGAGCTGCCCTGATACTCGTCGTAAGCCTTGACGATATCCTGCACCAGTCTGTGGCGCACAACGTCCTTTTCGCTGAAGCGGTTCTGCGCGATATCCTCCACATTTTTCAGCACCTTAAGCGCTTCTATCAGCCCCGATTTCTTGGTCTCGGGCAGGTCTATCTGCGTGATGTCCCCCGTGATGACCATTTTCGAGTTAAAGCCCAACCGCGTCAGGAACATCTTCATCTGCTCGCGGGTGGTGTTCTGCGCTTCGTCCAGTATTATAAAGCTGTCGTCGAGAGTGCGCCCGCGCATATACGCCAGCGGCGCGACCTCTATCGTTCCGCGCTCCTGCAGCTTCGCGAAGCTCTCCTGCCCGAACATCTCAAAAAGCGCGTCGTAAAGCGGTCGCAGATATGGGTCTACCTTGTTTTGCAGATCGCCGGGCAGAAAGCCCAGCTTCTCCCCCGCTTCCACGGCGGGGCGGGTGAGAATTATCCGCTGCACCTGGTGCGCCTTGAACGCCGTTACCGCCAGCGCTACCGCGAGATAGGTCTTGCCCGTGCCCGCGGGACCCACGCCGAACGTTATCGTGTGGTTCCTTATCATATCGCAATACTTCTTCTGACCCAGCGTTTTAGGCTTGATGGGCTTTCCCGCGTAGCTCACGCACACGCAGTCCGAGGACATCTGTGCGATATCTCCCTCGCTGCCGTCCTCCACCATCGCTATCGCGTAGCGCACGCTCTGCTCAACTATCGCCTCGCCGCGGCTGTGCATTCCGGCAAGAGTTTGCATCGCCTTTTCCGCCTTATGCACGTTCTCCTCCTCGCCGGTTATCTTCACATCGCTCCCGCGGCTGAAAATCGTCACCCCGAACGCTCTCTGTATCAGATTCACATTACAATCAAAATTCCCGAAAACAGCGCGTAACTGCTCGGTACTCTCCATATTCATATTTTTCTCCTTATTTT
>CAZKJC010000342.1:0-2118 GCA_964552995.1 uncultured Ruminococcus sp. | reverse complement strand
CTCTCCCCCGAAGGTGTCAGCCCCGACACGAGCGCGTGAAAGCTCCGCTTTCACATAATAATAGAAAGGATAAACATAAAAATCCGATTTTAACATAACAACAGGGGAGCAACACAATAATCTAACAAAATATGCGTGCTAGCATAAATTATCATTTATATCAGCTCCCCGATCTATATCGCGAATATTTCCCTTTTGACTGCGCAAGCTAAAACGGAAGGGAGCTGATTATTACGGATAAATATCCATTTCCCCCCAAGCATGGCTACAATGAGCTTGATCCGGAGGACTTCATGAGCACAAGCTCCGCGGCGGACTGCACGGGTCTTATCCCCTCGGATCCGCAAACGCAGAGCGAATATGATAATTACGCGGAGTTATACGACTTCCTGCCGACCTCCGCGGCCGAAGCCGCAAGACGGCACGGCGACTGACCTTACGGTTTTTGATCCGTATACCCCCACCCGCGGAACGGGCGGGGGTAAGTCCGTTCCGGCGGCTTTTTTTAGGCGGCGCAAAATTTAACTCTCTGTTGAAAACCGTGTTGAAAACGTTTAAAACCTTGGTTCATAGAGGGTCAAGCTGCCGCGATCTCCGCCTCCGCGAAAACCACCACGCTGCCCCCGCCCGTATGCAGAACGGTAACAACGGGCTTTCCGAACAGCCTGACGCAGTTTGTCCATAAAATATTGCTTTTGGCAAGGCGCTTGCTTTTTTTGATAAGCACCCCGCTATGGATAAGTATTTCATTGCCCTTGTCGGCGTAGTCAAGTTGCTTAAAATACATATACCACCAGTATGCCGCCAGCGCTCCCGAGAGGATCAGAAGCACTCCCACAATGGGAAAAAAGACCGCGAGCGCGGCTCCCGCTGTCGCTGTGAGCATGGGAAATATCATAACGAGCCGAAACCCGATCCATAATTTTCTCATAATTTTCACCGATCTCTCAATTTGGTTTATCAATAAAATGCTCACGGTTGAATAAAATTATGCAATGTGACGAAATAAAAAAGTTGCTATTGACAAAATAATTTAACAGTGTTAAAATAAAAACCGAGTTAAATAACCGCGTTAAACAAACGGGAGGTGAGGCGTGTGGAGTGCTTTGAGGCTCTGAAAGGAGAAACCGAGCTTGGAACGCGGCTTTCGCGGGAGGATTACGACAGACTGCTGAAAAGTCTGCGGCATATGATGAATATAAATCCCACCGCGCTGCTGAAAAATGTGACTCTCTCGGAGCTTAAGCTGATATACTGCGCGGAGGATTACAGGAAGAACGAGGGCAGACCCGTTTCCTCGGCGGAGGCGGCGGAGCGGCTTGGCATCTCGGCACCCGCGGTTTCCAGAACGGTAAAGGGACTGGAGCTCAAGGGCTGCCTTAAGCGCCGTCTCGATGACAACGACCGAAGAAGTATAAAGATCGAGGTCACGGAAAACGGGCGCGCGGTGCTGGAGGATAATATGAAGCAATGCATAGCGCTGCTCGACAGGATATTCGCGGGGTTCTCCGACAAGGAGCTTGCGGATATGGTAAGGCTGCATTGTAAATTCAGCGAGGAATTGAAAAAAACAATTGTTGCGGCGAGTTCCGAAAAGGAATGACCGCACAGCAAATCAGCGCACGCCAAGAGCAGCGCTTCGTCCACGCAGCAAAGCGGCGTTCGCCAAGTGCAGCGTAAAGCCCGCGCGGGAATTTTCCGCAAGCCGCCGTGAAAGCGTAACGGAGTGAAGCTTTTACGGCGAGCTAGTGAACTCCACCGCGCAGCGGTTGAGTTCGCGGTGCGGAAAATTAAAATTTAAATCAGTTGCTCAGAGCAACGTAATGTGAGCGCAGCAAAGGGACGCTCGCCAAGAGCAGCGTAAAGCTCACACAGAAAAGCGACGCCCGCAAAGTGCAACGCTCCGTCCACGCAGGAAATTTTCCGAGGGAGCCCGAGTGACGCGGAGCGTAGCGGAGTGTTACTCGGGCGGGTCGCGGAAAATTTCTTTTAAATCATTCGCCAAGAGCAACATAAAGCGACCGCAGCAAAGCAACGCGAGCAAAGGGCAACGCAAAGCCCGTGCAGCAAAATTTTTCGCAACAAGCTCCCAAAGCGGAGCGAATGCGGAGCTTTGGG
>CAZKJC010000341.1:0-2136 GCA_964552995.1 uncultured Ruminococcus sp. | reverse complement strand
CTATATTATGCCATGCCAATTTATAAAACAATTTGCCCCACGGCGCGTGTACGTATTCTAAGTATCCTTGAATATTCACTTTTTCGCCCATGATAGTCTTTCCTTTCAATTGCACATATAAAACATTATAAAATATTTTCACCGGCTTGTCAAGGGTATTTTTTCCAAAAGGCGGAAAAAATATTTTCAAAATCGCGAGAAATTTGCGAAAGCTCTTGACAAAATCAGCGTTCACGTGTATAATATTAACGTGAACATTTTCCTTTCAAGGAGTTATTATGGATAAGGATAAATTTGAACTGAAGTCCGAGTACAAGCCGACAGGCGATCAGCCCGAGGCTATCTCCGCGCTGAGCGAGGGCGTGCTGCGCGGTGACAAGGAGCAGACGCTGCTCGGAGTTACCGGTTCGGGCAAGACCTTCACCATGGCGAATATCATCGCGAACGTCAACAAGCCCACGCTGGTGCTGGCGCACAACAAAACGCTTGCGGCGCAGCTCTGCGCGGAGTTCCGCGAGTTCTTCCCCAATAACGCGGTGGAGTTTTTCGTGAGCTATTACGACTACTATCAGCCCGAAGCCTATATACCCTCGACAGACGCCTATATTGAAAAAGACAGCGCCATAAACGACGAGATAGACAGAATGCGCCACTCCGCCACGGCGGCGTTGGCGGAGCGCCGCGATGTTATTGTAGTGTCCAGCGTTTCCTGCATATACTCGCTGGGAAGTCCCGAGGATTACCGCTCCAATGCGCTTTCACTGCGGCAGGGTCAGGAGATATCGCGCGAGGAGGTAATGGCAAGGCTGGTGGATATGCAGTTCGAGCGCAACGAGCTTAATTTCGTGCGCCACAAGTTTCGGGTCAGAGGTGACACGTTGGAGATATTCCCCGCGGGCGGCACAAGCGAGACCGCGATAAGGGTGGAGTTTTTCGGGGACGAGATAGACCGCATAAGCGAATTTGAGGTAATTACTGGAAACGTGCGCTCCACAATGCTCCACTGTATGATATTCCCCGCGTCGCACTATATCATAGGCAGGGAAAAGATGGAGGACGCGCTTGCGGAGCTTCAGAGCGAGCTGGACGAGCGTATAAAGTACTTCACCGACAACAACAAGCTGATAGAGGCGCAGCGCATAGAACAGCGCACGAAATATGATATGGAAATGCTCGCGGAGATAGGAATGTGCAAGGGCGTGGAGAATTACTCGAGAGTGCTCGCGCGCCGTCCCCCGGGGAGTATCCCGATAACGCTGCTGGATCACTTCCCCGAGGATTTCCTTTTGCTTGTGGACGAGAGCCATGTCACGCTCCCGCAGGTGCGCGGAATGTACGGCGGCGATGTCGCGAGAAAAAAGAACCTGGTGGATTACGGCTTCCGTCTGCCCTGCGCCTACGACAACCGCCCTATGAACTTTGACGAGTTTTACGATAAGGTGAACCAGGTGATCTTCGTTTCGGCTACCCCCGGGGAATTTGAGCGGGAACGCTCCACGCAGATAGTTGAGCAGGTGATCCGCCCCACGGGTCTGCTTGACCCCGAGATAGTAGTGAAGCCCACCGAGGGTCAGATCGAGGACCTGATATCCGAAATAAATACCCGAATAGCGAAAAAGCAGCGCGTGCTTGTCACTACTCTCACAAAGAAAATGGCTGAGGACCTCACGGATTACCTTGACAAGGCGGGGATAAAGGTGCGCTATATGCACCACGACGTTGACACCATGGAGCGTATGGAGATAATCCGCGACCTGCGCGCGGGAGAATTTGATGTTCTGGTGGGAATAAACCTGCTGCGCGAGGGTCTGGATATCCCCGAGGTATCTCTTGTGGCTATCCTCGACGCGGACAAGGAGGGTTTCCTGCGCAGCGAGACAAGCCTTGTGCAGACCATAGGACGCGCCGCCCGCAACGCTGAGGGCACTGTTATAATGTACGCGGACAGCGTTACGCGGTCAATGGAGCTTTCCATAACCGAAACGCTCCGCCGCCGCGAGATACAGCAGCGCTACAACACCGAGCACGGGATAATCCCCAAGACCATCATCAAGGATATCCGCGACGTTCTGGAGATAACCAGAAAGGAGACCCGCGGCAAGAAGGGCAAGAAGGACGCAAAGTGGCTGCCGCGTG
>CAZKJC010000340.1:0-2137 GCA_964552995.1 uncultured Ruminococcus sp. | reverse complement strand
CCGAAGGTGTCAGCCCCGATACGAGCGCGTGAAAGCTCCGCTTTCACAAAATAATTGAGAGGATAAACATAAAAATCCGATTTTAACATAACAATAGGGGAGCAACACAATAATCCAACAAAATATGCGTGCCAGCATAAATTATCATTTAACAGCTTTTCACTATTATAAAAGTTTCCAAAAACCTATTGACAAATTGGGCAGATTGTATTAAAATTGTAAATGAGTAAACGTTTTTATGGGCGTTTTGTACATTGAAAATCAAAAAAATCTTAAAGGAGAAATAGGTATGGCTTACATTTTAGGAGTTGATATCGGCACATCGGGCACAAAGACGGTGCTTTTTTCGGAGGACGGCACGCCCGTTTCCTCGGCGACCTACGAATACCCGCTCTTCACCCCTCAGAACGGCTACGCGGAGCAGGAGCCGCTGGACTGGTGGAATGCCTCGGTAAACGGTATCAAGGACGTTATCGGGCAGAGCGGCGTAGCTCCCGAGGAAATAAAGGGCATCGGACTTTCGGGGCAGATGCACGGTCTGGTTATGCTGGACGCGGATAACAAGCCTATCCGCCGCTCCATAATCTGGTGCGACCAGAGAACCGCCAGAGAGGTCGTGGAGATAACCGATAAGGTCGGCGCGGACAGGCTTATCGAGATCACCGCAAACCCCGCTATTACAGGCTTCACAGCCGCGAAGATAATGTGGGTAAAGAACAACGAGCCGCAGAACTACGAAAAGTGCCGTCATATCCTGCTCCCGAAAGACTACATCAGATTTATGCTGACGGGCGAGTTCGCTACGGAGGTCTCCGACGCTTCGGGAATGCAGCTTCTGGATATCCCCAACCGCTGCTGGTCGGACGAGGTGCTCACAAAGCTGGGTATCGACAAGGCGCTGCTGGCTAAGGTCTACGAATCCCCCGAGATCACCGGCACGGTCACAAGGCAGGTGGCGGAGCTTACGGGACTTAAGGAAGGCACTCCCGTTGTGGGCGGCGCGGGCGATAACGCGGCGGCGGCTGTCGGAACGGGCGTTGTGGAGGACGGCAAGGCTTTCACCACCATCGGCTCAAGCGGCGTCGTTTTCGCGCACACCTCTCAGATCGCCATAGACAAGCAGGGAAGAGTTCACACCTTCTGCTGCGCTGTGCCAAACTGCTGGCACGTTATGGGAGTTACCCAGTCCGCGGGGCTGTCGCTTAAATGGTTCAGAGATAATTTCGCGTGGGCGGAAATGGAAACGGCGGTATCAATGGGAGTCGATCCCTATTATCTGATGGACAAGGAAGCGGACAGCGTTCCCATCGGCGCTAACCGTCTGCTGTATCTCCCCTACCTTAACGGCGAGAGAACTCCCCACCTCGACCCCAACGCAAGGGGCGTGTTCTTCGGGCTTTCATCAATGCATAAGAAAAAAGACCTTCTCCGCGCTGTAATGGAGGGAGTTTCCTACTCGCTGCGCGACTGCGTTGAGGTCATGCGGGAAATGAAGATCAACGTAAGCGATATGATGGCGTGCGGCGGCGGCGGAACATCGAAGCTCTGGCGGCAGATGCTCGCCGATCTGTATGCATGCTCCGTAAAGACCACCGAAAACAAGGAGGGTCCCGCTCTCGGCGTGGCACTTCTGGCTGCTGTCGGCGCGGGGATATACAAGAGCGTTCCCGAGGCGTGCTCCGTTGTGATAAAGCCCGACAAGATACAGGAGCCGGTACAGGAGAATATAGGCGAGTATGAGCGTGTTTATCAGATGTACCGCAGGCTTTACCCCGCAATGAAAAAGAGCTTTGAGCAGCTTGCGCAGTTATGACGGACTTTGAACATATAACCCCCTGCGGCGGCGATTGCCGCGGCTGTGAGCATTATAAAAGCGGAAGCTGTGAGGGCTGTCTTTCAAACGGCGGAAAATGCGTCCATATGTGGGAAAACGGCTGCCGTATCTTTGAATGCTGTCAAAAGCATAACGCTCTGTTTTGCGGCATATGCGGGGAGTTTCCCTGCGAATGGCTCGAAAATAAGCTCGGCGAGTGGGACGGGGACGGGATCGGCAAATTGGCTCGGCTTGCGGAGGAATATTCACGGAGCACCGAAAAGCTATGAATGTAACGATATACAGCGGTGGTGACCTCCCGCC
>CAZKJC010000339.1:0-2141 GCA_964552995.1 uncultured Ruminococcus sp. | reverse complement strand
TTTGAAATTCTGATGCGTGGGCTCTATGTTGCTATACTTTTTCTACAAGCTGAGGGCTTATCCATTACGGACAAGCCCCTTATACTATCTTAACTTAAAATCCTCCGAGGGCATAAAGCACAACGCGGTAAGTCTTGCGTCCTCCAGGCTTCCGCCGCCGTCAAGCAGCTTGGTTACCGAGCCGCAGATTGCGCTCGCTCCGATAAGCGTATTGTAGACCTCGTTGGTCTTATCGCCGTAAACTCCGTTATTAAACAGCGAGAAGATCGCGTTTTGTATGGGGTAGAAATCGGCAAGCTGGTTTTTGTAGACGCGGGGTGCGCTGCTCTCCGGCGCTCCCAGCATAACATATTCCTCGTAGGTAGCGGCACTGAAAGCGTGTTCCGCACATAGTTCGGGGATAAACATATAGCACTCCTCGGCAAGCACGGGGTCGTCTATCGCCTGCTTGATGGCGGCGCTTGTTTTGTCATATTCTCCCGAAGCGTCCGCTTCGACAAACTTGTCAATAGCGGTTTTAACGCAGTTCATCAGCAACTCTCTGCCCGTTTCTCCCGAATAGGGATTGGGCAGCAGAGTGTCGTTATCCTGCCTTATAAAGAAAAACTGCTTGTGGGAGGCAAAATTTTTTACGTCCCAGTCTTTGATAAAGTCCGCGACAAGCCGGCTCAATTCCTCGCTTTTTACGTCGTCGATCCTGCATTCGCCCGTCACTTCGGCGGGAGATTTCGCCGCGTACACCTTGACATAGCACATTTTCCGGTTGCCGAGCCGCTTTATGATATGCTCCTTGAGCAGCTCCCAGTAGACGGAGGGGTTCTTCGAGATATCCCACGGGCTCTCGCCCATTCCGATAATGTGGCTTTTATACGCTTTCCAGCGGTGAGTATTACCGCCGAAAGAGCTTTCCAGCGCCTCAAAATCGGTGCGGTTCTGCATCTGCGCTATTCCCTGCATAAAGGCGAACTCAAACGAGGCGCACGCCATACCTATCGCCGTGCGGGAATCCCTGCCCATGCCCAGGGAGCACTCAAACAGCGGCTCGTCCCATTCGGGATTTTGCAGGTAGAAGTTCAGAACAGCGCCGTTGTCCGTGAGCTGCTCGACCTGAGGAATTATCCTGATATTCCATTCGGGGCAGTATACGGTATCGCCGTCTATTTCAGCCTTGGTCTCAACGCCGTCGCGGATACTCTCCAGCACGAGCCGCAGAGGGTCAAAGGAGTGATGCTCCTCTTTCTTTTTGAACAGACCCATTACAGCTCCTTAATGATCTCGCCCATAAGCCCGGGGGTAGCGCCTATTGCGTTGGATTCGTCGGTGTCGATGTGCATAGCGTCGGCGAATTTATCGCTTACTCTTACCACAACGTCGCCGAGTATCGCGGTCCTGCCGTTTGTCACAGCCTTTACCCATACCACGTCCTTATTCTTTATGCCGAGCTTCTCTGCGGTCTCGGGGATCATATGGATATGGCGCTTCGCAACGATAACGCCCTCCTTGATAGTTACCTCGCCCGCGGGACCGCGCAGGGTGCACCCGGGAGTTCCCGCAACGTCGCCGCTCTCGCGGATATCGATCCCCAGACCTATCGAACGCGCGTCGGTAGCGGACAGCTCCACCTGATCCGCGCCGCGGCAGGGACCGAGAATGCTTACATTGGCGAGCTCTTTCTTGGGTCCGACTACCGTTACGCGCTCCTCACAGGCATACTGCCCGGGCTGAGAAAGGTCCTTTTTCTTGGTCAGCGACGCTCCCTTACCGAAAAGTATCTCCAGCGTTTCCTGCGTAACATGAACGTGACGCGCCGATGTCTCAATAAGTATTTCTGCCATTTCTTTTTCCTCCGTAAAATAATTTTGTCGACTTTGGACGGCTTTCCGCCCTCAAGCCATGTTGTTATAATTATACATCTTTTCTCCGAAAAAATCAAGACCCTATGGGAATTTTTCACAAATTTTGATTTGTGAGAGGTTTGATAGTTGAAATTGTTATGTCGTTCCGCTTTTTGCTTTGTTAAAATAGTTTTAATGTCTTAATGTCGCTGGAATTGTTGTAATTGAAAGGTTGCTCCATTCTATTGATTTGCGAAAGCGGAGCTTTCACGCGCTCCAACTGGGGCTGACACCTTCGGGGAAGGG
>CAZKJC010000338.1:0-2155 GCA_964552995.1 uncultured Ruminococcus sp. | reverse complement strand
CCGAGTGCAGTGTAAAGCCCACGCAGCAAAATTTTTCGCAAGCCGCTCGTGAAGCGGAGCGAATGCGGAGCTTTACGGGCGGGCTAGCGAAGGCTTGCTCCGCAAGCCTTCGCGGTGCGGAAAATTTTTTTGAAATCAGGAGTAAAGTATGATCATCAGTTTTGAGCAAGAGGGAAACAAGGAGCTTTGGGAGCAGCAGTGTCTGCCGATAGGCAACGGGTATATGGGAGCGTCGATGTTCGGCGGGGTGCGCGAGGAGCGCATAGTGCTGAACGAGAAGAGCCTGTGGGCGGGCGGTCCGTGCGAGCGCCGAAAGGAATATTACGGCGGAAACAAGCGCGACAGGTATAAGTATGTGAAAGAGGTGCAGGAGGAGCTTGCGGCGGGGAATTATCAGAGGGTGACGGAGCTTCTTCCCGAGCTTACGGGCGACGGCGATTACGGAACGTACCTGCTGCTGTGCGACGCGGTTGTTGATTTTGACCTGCCCGAGGGCAAAATGCAGGGGTATATGCGGTGCCTGGATATTGAACGCTCGCTCTACCAGTGCGGTTACAGCGTAGGGCGCGTTCATATTATGAGTTCCGCTTTCGCAAGCTATCCCGACAGGGTTATTGTGTTTGAGTTCAAGTCGTTTGACCGCTATTCGGAGGACGACAGGCTGCTGAATTTCAAGCTGCGGCTCGACAAGACCCACTCCGCGAAAATTTACGGCGAGGGCGATACCCTTGTGTACAGCGGCGAGGTCGAGGACAACGGAATGCGGTTTGACGCGCGGTTCAAGGTGGAAACGGACGGTGAGCTGGATATTTCCGAGGCGGGAATAAGGGTAAGCGGAGCAAGCAGGGCGGTAATTTATTTCTGCGCGGCGACGGATTATGAAATGAAGTACCCGACCTACCGAAGCGGGATCGCTCCCGAAAATATAACTAAGCCCGCGGTGGAGAACGCCGCGAAAAAAGGTTACGGCGAGCTTTACAAAGCACATCTGGCAGATTATTCCGAGATATTCAACAGAGTATCGCTGAGGATAAACAAGCACTCGGGTTATATGCCCACCGACCGGCTTCTCGAGGAATATAAAAAGGGAAACAGGGCGGCTATGGACGCGGTGGAAATGCTGTACTTCCAGTACGGGCGATATCTGCTGATCTCCTCATCGAGAGAGGGCGCGCTGCCCGCGAACCTCCAGGGAGTGTGGAACGAGAGCAATACCCCGCCATGGTGCTGCGATTATCATATAAATGTCAATTTGCAGATGAACTACTGGGGCGCTTACAACACCAACATGGCGGAAACGGCGTTCCCGCTGGTGGATTTCCTGGATTCCCTGCGCGAGCCGGGCAGAATTACCGCAAAGGAGTATTATAATATAGTAAGCGACAGCGAAAATCCCGAGAACGGCTGGATAGCCCATACGCAGTGCTCGCCCTTCGGCTGGACCGCGCCCGGGTGGGATTTCTACTGGGGCTGGTCGACGGCGGCGGTCGCGTGGCTTATGCAGAATATATGGGAGTACTACGAGTTCACGGAGGACGCGGAGTATTTAAAGGATAAGATATTCCCGATAATGCGGGAGAGCGCGCGGTTCTACACCCAGTGGCTTATTTATGATGAGAAGCAGGGGCGGCTTGTTTCCTCGCCGACGTATTCGCCCGAGCACGGTCCCGCGTCTATCGGCAATACTTATGAGCAGAGCCTTATCGAGCAGCTTTTTGTTGATTTCCTGAAAGCCTCGGAGGTTGTCGGCGAAGAGGGAGAATTGCAGGCAAAGGTAAGGGAAATGCTCCCGCAGCTCAAGCCCTATTCGGTAAGCAAAACGGGTATGCTCAAGGAGTGGTTCGAGGAGGACGAGGAGAGTTTCGACCGCTCAAAGATACAGAAAAATCACCGCCATATAAGCCATTTGATGGGATTGTACCCGGGAAAGGGAATAAATTCGAAAACCCCCGAGCTGATGAAAGCCGCGATAGCTACCATGGACGACCGCGGCGACGAGTCCACGGGCTGGGCGAGAGCGTACAAGATAAATCTGCGCAGCCGCACGGGCGACGGAAACCGCACCTACAAGCTGCTCCGCGGGCTGTTGGAGAGCTGTACGTTTGTGAATATGTGGGATTTCCACCCGCCTTTCCAGATCGACGGTAACTTCGGC
>CAZKJC010000337.1:0-2176 GCA_964552995.1 uncultured Ruminococcus sp. | reverse complement strand
AGCTTGCTCCGACCGTTGAGAGTATCACGCCGATCGCCGAGGATATAGTGCCCGCGGTTGATTACCCCTCGGTTGAGAGCATTGCTCCCGCTGTTGAGGATATCACACCGACAGCAGAGAGCATTATGCCGATTGATCAGGACGCAGTGCCTGTTGTTGACTATACATCTGATGCGGGCATATCCGAGGTTGAAGATATTGCTCCCCCTGTTGAGGACATTGCGCCGACAGCCGAGAGTATCACACCGCTTGCCGAGGACATATCTCCCGCAGCCGAGGATATCGCCCCCGCAGCGGAGGAAAATATTGTTGAAGAAGCTCCCGTTGAGGAAGTCCCCGCTATGGTGGAAAGCGCCCCCACACAGTCCGAACAGCCCGACGACGATTTTATGGACTATGGCGAGCCTTACATAGAGGAGGGTCTGCCCGTTATAGCGGAGTACAAAGAGCCGTCTCAGCCCGTCGATATCCCCGAGCCTGCCACGCCCGTTGCCGAAGCGCCTATAATGGACATTCCGGCTCCTGCCGCGGAAGCTCCCGAGCTTAACCGCCCCGAAAACGCGGGACGAAAGGTTATTTATTGCCACAATTGCGGACAGGATATGTTCGAGGACGATGAATCCTGCAAAAACTGCGGCGCGCCGAGAAGCGTAGCGCTTGTACCCGCTTCGCAGAGAAAATCAAAAAAGCTTGTTCCGATCATCGCGGCAGCCGCGGTAGTTGTTGTGGGAGCCGTTGTGACGGTATTCGTGCTCAACGGAAGGGACGCGGGCAACGTCGTCGACGACAACACCCTCAGCGTTTCCGATCCCGTGGGAGAGCCCGTAGGAAATAACGCGGCAGACCCTGCGGACACAGCCGAAGCCGATCCCTCCGCGGTAACCTCGGAAAATAACGCCGAAAGCGCGGAGGAGAACCTGTTCCCGCCCGCGCCCGAAACCTCGGCGGACAACAGCCCGCAGGCTTCCGATACGGAAAAGACCACCAAGACCAACGCTACCAACTCTACCAACGCGACCACTCCAAAGCCCGCGACTACTCCGAAATCATCTGCGACCACGCCGTCCACGCCGCAGACCGCCGCGCCAAAACCCGCGACGACCCCCGCGCCCGCGACAACGCCCAAGCCCTCCGGTTCTTCCACGGTTTCCTCCGCTAAGGTGACATCGCTTGAAAAGGACAGGAAAGCCATCACCGACGCAGTGGCGGTAATAGCGGGAGAGGTAGGTAAAATAGAGGCGCTCGCGCAGAACGTCGTATATGCCATGGAGAACAGCAGCAACGGAGAGACCGCGCGCACGGCCTTTTACAGCCGCGATTTCGCCAAGAATATGCTAAGCTCCATCGACAGCGGAAAAACCGCGGTAGATAACGCGGTAAGCGCTGCCGCTCCCACGAACGGTGAGTTTGACAGCGCGTATGACAACCTTGTAACGCTCCAGGGCAAATATGAGGCATATTATAAATTCATCAAGTCCCCCTCGGGCAACACGAGCAAGTTCAGTTCCTCCTGCGGCACATATCTTTCGGGAGTGACGAGCTATATAAACTCCAATTTCAAGTATTCCTCTCTTACAACAAGCTCCTATAACTCAAACGATACCGCTCTTATGTATAAGTCTATCCTCAGCGACGCGATAGCCGCGGCGAACAGCGCCGTAAGCGGTTTCAGCTCGGTTGAGAGCGCCGTATCGGGTCTGGACGAAGCGGGCTTTGACACCGCCGTTGTAAAGGAGCTTTCCAAGAGCGCGGTTTCCAAGAATTACGCGAACGCTGCCGCCAACGCTCAAAAGGTAGCGGGATATGTGACTATTCTTTCGGGAGCGCCGTCGGAATACAGCTCGGCATACAACAGCCTTAAATCGGCGAGCAGCGAGCTCACATCACTGGTCGACCTGCTCGTTATGATACAGGAAAACACTCTTGATACCTATACCGAGTCAAGTCAGGACGGAATATCCTCGGCAAAATCCGCCATAAGCAAGGTCAAGAACGCAGTTTCATAAAAAACGCAGTGACATAAAGCCCACGCATGAATTTCCCGCAAGCCGCTGCGGAAGCGCAGTTTTCCGCAAAGCGGAAAACGGAGCTTTCGCGGCGAGCTAGCACACTCCACCGCGAAGCGGTTGAGTGTGCGGTGCGGGAAATTCTTTTAAATCATTTACTCCTCGTCAAC
>CAZKJC010000336.1:276-2193 GCA_964552995.1 uncultured Ruminococcus sp. | reverse complement strand
CGCCGCACGGAGCTAAGATACAACACGCAGGGAGATCTGCTGATCGATCTGGTAAACAGAAAATACGAGGTGGACGTGATATTCGGGCTGCTTACCGAAAAGGAGCTCAAGGAGCTGCGCAGGCTCACCAATGAAATATTCGTCACGGTAACACTGGACGCTCCCGAGGGTGAGATCACGGAGGAGTTCCACGTCAGCGACGAGCCCGCGCCCACTATCACGGAGGTCAACGGAGTTATTATGTACAGCGGCGTAAAGCTGCATTTAAAGCAGAAATGAGGTGATCAAAGGTGGAGGTATCGGACAGGTTCAAGGAGCTTGCGCGGCAGAACGGGCGCCATGTCTATTGCAGGATAGAGGTGGGGACTATCACAAGCGTTCCCGAAGTATTTCTTGACGACAGGATAATAGAGTTTGATTTCGACGACGTGGCTCACCCCGACTGGTTCACTATCGGCACTACCTGCGCGAACAGGTTTTATTTTGTGGTGAAATACAGCGGCGAGATCGGCGTAAAGGACAGGGTGCTGCCCTATATCAGCTTTGATAATGAGGAATGGTGTCCGCTGGGGGTATTTTATGTGTCAAGGCGCTACATAAGGGAGGGGTACGCGACAATAGTGTGCTATGACAAGATGTACAGCCTGGACACGGATTATGCGAGCGCTCTCCCGCTGCCGACGGATACGGTGAAAATAATGGAGGAGATATGCAGACAAACGGGACTTGTGTGCGAGGATAAGGGTCTGACCTATACGGTGGAAAAGATACCCGAATGCTCCGTAAGGGATATGATAGGGTATATAGCGGCAATTAACCGCGCCTGCGCTAAGATAGACAAGCTGGGACGGCTTGTGATGAGGGAGTATGTGGACGGGGAGTTCGTGATAGACGAAAAAAACTGCATGAGCATACGCCGAAACATGGGGCGCTCGGTGGTGACCTGTATCAAGGCGGAGACCGAGGACGAGCTTCTGATATCGGGCGAGGGCGCGGAGATATCCACGCTGGAGCTGTATAACCCGATAATGACCCAGATGCGGTTGGATTCACTGTATGGTCTGTTCAAGCCCTTTTCGTTTTACGGGGCGGAAATAGAAATGCAGGGTATGCCGTTTATCGAGGCGGGAGAAAAGATACAGCTGCTGGAAAAGGGGCTGCTGTATGATCTTATGGTGAGCGAGGTGGAGTATCATTATGACGGAGGACTGACGGCGCGGCTTTATTCAAGGAACAAAAGCTATTCCGACGCCGCTCCGCGCACGGACGATCTTGAAAAGCTGCTCGCGGAGCTTCGCAAATCGGTGGGTACGATGTACAGCAAGCACGTCAATGATAAAATGCTGGCAATAAGAAACGAACCGATCATCGCGGCGGATTTTGAGTTCAATACGCTGGTGAAAACCTTTGTGCAGGTGGATATCAATTTCACGGTGGATCAGAGCACGGCGGATTTTTTGATAGTTTCGGTATATGTAAACGGCGTCAAGGCGGAGCGCGACGCAATCCAGTATATGCCGGAAACGGGACGGGAACTTGTGCATTATTATCATCTCGCGGAGAATATTCCCGCGGGGAAAAACAGGATATATGTGACGATCGCCACAAAAACGGGAGATTGTTATATCCTTAAGGAGCAGCTCACCGCAACGGTTCTGGGGTATGGAGTAGTGGGCAGCGGCAACGGCGACGTCCGCGACAGGCTGAGTATTATTGATACGGTGCCGCCCATATCATCGGTGCCGATGAGTATGCAGGTCGAGGAGATCGAGGTGGATAATTTGCAGGTTGACGGTTAGGCGAGAGCGACATAAAGCGACCGCTGCAAAGCAACGCCCGCCAAGTGCAGCGTAAAGCCCACGCAGGAATTTTCCGCTAGCTCGCCGTAAAAGCTCCGCCCACTACGCGGGCTGCGCT
>CAZKJC010000336.1:0-266 GCA_964552995.1 uncultured Ruminococcus sp. | reverse complement strand
AATTTTCCGCAAGCCGCCGTGAAAGCGCAGCCCGCGTAGTGGGCGGAGCTTTTACGGCGAGCTAGCGCAGTTTTCCGCATAGCGGAAAACGCCACGGTGCGGAAAATTCAAATTTAAATCATTTGCTAGGAGCAACGTTATGTGGGTGCAGTGAAGCAACGCTTGTCAAGTGCAACATAAAGTGACCGCAGCAAAGCAACGCCCGCCAAGTGCAGCGTAAAGCCCACGCAGGAAATTTTCCGCGAGAGCCTAAGTGCGCAATACGG
>CAZKJC010000335.1:0-2203 GCA_964552995.1 uncultured Ruminococcus sp. | reverse complement strand
TGGCGGAAACCGTGCAGCATTTGCCATTCGGCAAATGCGCACCTTTTTGAAATTCGATACGTGGGCTTTATGTTGCTGTTCTTTTGAGCGCAGCAAAAGCAACGCACGCCAAGCGCAGCGTAAAGCCCACGCAGGAAAATTTTCCGCGAGAGGTTGAGTGACGCGGAGCGAAGCGGATTGTTACTCGACCGGGTCGCGGAAAATTTTTTTAAATCAGGAGAGAATATGAGAGTACTTATCTGGAATGAGAATATACACGAGCGGGAGCAGCCCGAAGTCGCCGCGATCTATCCCAAAGGGATACACGGCTGCATAGCGGAATTTCTGTCATCTGAGGATATCACCGTGACCACGGCAACGCTGGATATGCCGAACCACGGATTGAGCGAGGAGCTGCTTTCGGACACCGACGTGCTGATATGGTGGGGGCATCACGCGCACGACGCGATAACCGACGGGGAGGTCGAAACGCTCTGCCGCCATATCAACGGCGGAATGGGGCTGGTGGCGCTGCATTCCGCGCACCACAGCAGGCTGTTCAAGCGGCTTATGGGGACCTCTTGTAATTTAAAGTGGCGGCACGGCGACAGGGAGCGCGTCTGGTGCGCCCTGCCCTCTCACCCTATCGCGAGGGGAGTTCCCGAGCACTTCGAGCTTCCGCGGGAGGAAATGTACGGAGAGCCTTTCGATATCCCCGAGCCCGACGAAACGGTGTTTCTCGGCTGGTTCGCGGGGGGAGAGGTGTTCCGCAGCGGCGTGACCTACCGCCGCGGCGCGGGAAAAATATTCTATTTTCAGCCCGGGCACGAGGAATACCCTATCTTTCACGACAAAAATATTCAGCGGATAATCAGAAACGCGGCGGAGTGGGCGTGCCCCGATCCGCGGGAGCGCAGGTCAATTATCTGCGAGAACGCCGCGCCCCTCGAGGGAGGTACTCCCCTTGCTTAACGCGATATATCCGATAATAGGAAATCAGTCCGCCCTGCCCTTCTACCTTACGGGAATAGGGATAAGCGAGCCCGAATATCACGTTGTGCGCGAGAACGGTCTGGTGTCCCACCAGCTTCATTTTACCGCCGCGGGCAGGGGGATATTGAAGGTAGGGGAAAATTCATATATTCAGACTGCGGGGAGCATTTTCTATCTCTCCCCCGGTATCCCTCATGAGTATTACCCCGACGGCGAATGCTGGACTACCTGCTGGACGGTGTTCCGCGGAGAATATCTTACGCAGCAGATGAGAGCGCTGGGCTTCGGGGATCACGCGGTAAAAGGCGGCTGCACCGAGCAGATAAGGCAGTTTTTCTCGCAATTGCTGGCGGCGGCACAAAATCCGATATCGGGCGCGGAGCGCTGCTCGGTGCTTATTTACGAGTATATTCTCGCGGCGCGTGAGCTTCTTTTAAGCGAGGGGCAGCCTGCCGACACCGCCGACACGCCATACGCAAGGGCTGTTTCCTTTATGGAGGAGCACTACCCCGAGGATATAACCCTTGAACGCTTGTCGGAGCTGTCGGGGGTATCGCTCCAGCACTTCTGCCGCCTGTTCAGGGCAAGAACGGGAATGCGCCCGATGGAGTATCTGGCGCGGAAACGTATCTCCGCCGCAAAGCTGCTTTTGTGGAACACCTCCGAGCCGATAGCCCTGATCGGAAAGCGCTGCGGCTACCGTGATCCCGCCTACTTCGGCGCGGTGTTCAGAAAGTATGAAGGCATATCGCCAAAGGAGTATCGGGCGCTCAAGGGCTCGGCGGCAATGTGAGGTAAGTGTGCTGCGCCGCAATTGTGGCGCAGCATTTGCACTTAAGTGGTAATATAAATGATAATTTAGCGGAGCAGTTTGTTTTGTTAGATTTATTATGTAGCTCCGTTCAGTTATTAAGCGAAAGCGAAGCTTTCACGCGCTCGTACTGGGGCTGACACCTACGGGGAGGGGGGAAAAAGAAAATCCGGCAAAAGCGGGGATTTCCCCCCTCCCCTACGGTTTCACCCCAGACCCCAACTTCCCTCTCCCCTCCCCCCTTTCCCCGCTTTTCTTTAGCATAGAGGTAATGACTGACTTGTGGTCTTTTAGGGCAGTTAATCACGCGCTTTAGCCTTTGATGTACCTTAAACGGACAGGCTGACAAAGGTTGGGTTGCTTTGGCGCTACAAAGAACAGGAACTTTGGCAAGTGTTCAATTTGATGTTCCTCTCGTAT
>CAZKJC010000334.1:0-2225 GCA_964552995.1 uncultured Ruminococcus sp. | reverse complement strand
CCAAGCGCAAGAGAGGTCTGCGCATGGGCGCGTATGCCGACGTTACCAATGTTGCGGCGGTAAAGAGCCTTATTCCGTACAAATAATCAGACACAACGTGGCGGAATGAGCGTTTCCGCAATAAAACAACAGGAGGTAATCAAAGATGGCACGAATCAAGGGTGCACTCGCAACTCGCAAGAGAAGAAATAGAACATTGAAGCTGGCTAAGGGATACTTCGGCGGCAAGAGCAGACTTTTCAAGACGGCTAAAGAGGCTGTATGGAAGTCTGGTCAGTATGCCTATGTAAGCAGAAGGCTGAAGAAGAGAGATTTCAGAAGACTCTGGATCACAAGAATTTCCGCGGGCTGCAAGGCTAACGGAATGAATTACTCGACATTCATGAACGGTCTGAAAAAGGCAGGTGTTACTCTTAACAGAAAGATGCTTTCCGAGATCGCGATCAACGACGCTGCGGGCTTTACCGCTCTTACCGAAAAGGCTAAGGCGGCTCTCTAATCGACTTTTTTCTCACGCCTTGAGGATCGGGGCGTGAGATTTTCGCTATTCGGGGAGTAGGTTTTTCGGGGATAACCAACGTCGGTTTGCGGCTCGGGGCACCATAATATTTTGTGGGAATGGAGCGGGAGCATTGGAGATAATTTCGTCCAGGTCGAACGGCGAGGTTCGGCTTTTAAGGCAGCTCCTGCGCGACAAGGGCGCGCGGGACGAGCGGGGCAGCTTTGCGGCGGAGGGAGATCACCTCTGCGGGGAGCTTGCGGAGTCGGACTTTGAAATTGAGCTGTTCGCGTACACCCGCAGGGCGGAGGAGAGGTATCCCGCAACGGTGAAAAAAGCCCTGGCAAAATGCGGCAGGTCAATTGTAATAACCGAGGAAATATCCGAATATATTTCAGATACAAAATCACCGCAGGGGCTGTTTATGGCAGCGAAAAAGCGCAGCGCGGAGATACCGCCCGACGCGGGAAGAATAGTGGTGCTGGACGGAGTTCAGGACCCGGGAAACGTGGGAACGATACTGCGAACCGCCGAGGCGCTGGGGATAGAGGGCGTGGTTCTGCTTGAGGGCTGCGCGGATATTTACTCCCCTAAGACGCTGCGTTCGTCTATGGGCAGCGTTTTCAGACTGCCCTGTGTAAGCGCGGGGGAGAGCTTCATGAGAGAGCTTTCGGAGCGCGGCTTCACGATTTACGGGGCTATGCTGGACGATAGCGCTAAGAGACTGGGTGAGATCGCTTTTCCCCAAAAAAGCGCCGTTGTCATAGGCAGCGAGGGCGCGGGAATTTCTCCGCGTATCGCCGCGCTTTGCGGGGAAAAGATATATATACCTATTCAAAGCGCGGAGTCGCTCAACGCCGCCGTTGCCGCGGCGGTCATTATGTGGGAAATGAGGAGAGTGCTGTGATGGGCTGTGATTTTTCGGGATCGTCGGAGCAGGACTGCATACGGATACAGCGGGAGCTTTCCCCGAAGATAGTACAGAAAAACTCCGTTGCGCCCGAGGATATCCGCACCGTCGCGGGGGTGGATATCGCTTACTGGAACGAAAACGGCGCGGAGCGCGCGGTATGCTGTATTGTGGTCATTGACAAAAGCGGGGCGGTCGTAGAAAAGCAATATTCGGCGGGGCAGGTGGATTTTCCCTATATCCCGGGCTGCCTGGCTTTCAGAGAGCTTCCGCTGGTGGTCGAGACCGTGGGAAAACTGGAGCGCAAGCCCGATATATTCATTTTTGACGGCAACGGCATTCTTCACCCGCGGGGCATGGGGCTGGCGGCGCACGCCTCATTTTATCTGGAAGCGCCGACAATGGGTGTTGCCAAGCATTATTTTAAAGTGGAGGGCGCGGAGTTTACAATGCCGCCAAGCGCGCGGGGGAGCTTCTCGGATATCACAAAGGACGGTCGGGTTCTTGGGAGAGCGGTCAGAACGCTCAATGACGTCAAGCCCGTTTACGTTTCGGTGGGAAATCATATTGATATCGACACGGCGACAACTCTCGCTCTGGAGCTTACGGACGAGGAAAGCCATATTCCCGCGCCGACAAGATACGCGGATTTGGAAACGCATATCATGCGAAATAAACTAAAAAATAATTGATAATGGAAAATTGGCAGTAAAGCTCCTTAACCATCAATTGTCAGTTGTCCATTGTCAATTATGGCGATGCCGCGCAATTATTGTCGAGCGGTTGCGCAGTCAGATTTTCCGTCAGATTGTACAA
>CAZKJC010000333.1:0-2244 GCA_964552995.1 uncultured Ruminococcus sp. | reverse complement strand
TGCCGCAAGATATGCATTCTGGCTTCGCTGGCGTTCGGAAAGCACGTTTATCCCGACAGCGTGCACACCGAGGGCATAACAAAGATAACGCTGGAGGACGTGGAGTACTGCGACAGCTACGACGCGAAGATAAAACTGATAGGCTGCGCAAAGCGCGAGGACGGCGACAAGATATCCATCGGAGTATTCCCCGCGATAATCAGGAACGAGAGCCAGCTCGCGGGAGTGAACGACGTGTTCAATGCGATACTGGTGCGCGGCGACGCTACGGGCGATGTGGTGTTCTACGGCAAGGGCGCGGGCAAGCTGCCTACGGCGAGCGCGGTGGTGAGCGATATCATCAGTGCTGTGAAGCACTCCGACACAAGCCTGTCGCTTACATGGCGCGACAGCGAGCAGGACTTTATCCGCGGCTTTGACGAGTTCCGCTGCGCTCATTACATCAGGCTCCGCGCGAACAACGCCGAGGTCACCAAAGCGGTCATCAAGGCGCTTTTCGGCGAGGTGGAGTACCTTTCCTCCAAGAAGCAGCCCGAAAACGAGCTCGCGTTCGTTACCGGCGTGATATCCGAACAGGAGGCTCAGACCGCCTGCGCAAAGGCTGCCGACGGCGCGGAGATACTCGGCAGGATAAGGGTGCTGGATTATTAAGAAGCAGCCCGAAGCGCACGCGCTTCCGGTTTCGATATATCCAAAAAAAGCTACACGGAGGTACAGTAAATGAGTGATAACGCGACCCCAAAATATAAGAGAGTCTTGCTTAAGCTGAGCGGCGAGGCGCTGGCGGGCGGAAAGGAGAGCGGGCTGGATATCCCCACCGTGGAAAGTATCTGCCGCAGTATAAAAAAATCCGCCGACGCGGGCGCTCAGATAGGAATAGTGGTCGGCGGAGGTAACTTCTGGCGAGGAAGAAGCTCCGAGGGAATGGACAGGGCGCGCGCCGATCATATCGGAATGCTCGCCACTACGATGAACGCTCTGGCGGTTGCGGACGTGCTGGAGAACCAGGGCTGCACCGTAAGAGTTCAGACCGCGATCACCATGCAGCAGGTCGCCGAGCCGTTTATTCTCGGAAAGGCGATAAGGCACCTGGAAAAGGGAAGAGTCGTTATTTTCGGCTGCGGCACGGGAAACCCGTTCTTTTCCACCGACAGCGCGGCTTCGCTGAGAGCCGCGGAGCTGGGAGCGGATATCCTGCTTAAGGCGACGATGGTGGACGGCATATACGACAAAGACCCGAAAAAATTCCAGAACGCGGTAAAATACGACGTTATCACTCACCACGAGATTCTGGTAAAGCGGCTCCAGGTCATGGACAGCGCCGCGGCGGCTATCTGTACCGAAAACAATATACCCATTCTGGTGTTCAATCTGGCGCGTCCGGATAATATCTACGACGCGATAATGGGCAAGAGCATAGGAACTCTTGTGGCAAAGCATAAAAGCTCGGCGAGTTAATTGAAAATATATAATGGAGAATTGACAATTGCGGCTCTAATAATTATGCGCCGCGAAGCGGCACCGAAATTATCCGTTATCAATTGTAAATTATCAATTTAAAAGTTGGAGGTCATCATTATGGAGCAGACTATAAATACGGCAAAGGACAAAATGGGCAAGTGCATTATGGCTCTGGAGAGCGAGCTTGGCACTATACGCGCGGGCAGAGCGAATCCCGGCGTTCTTGACAGGATATCGGTGGACTATTACGGAACAGCTACCCCTATCAACCAACTGGCTTCGGTATCGGTCGCGGAGGCGAGGATACTGGTGGTATCTCCCTATGACGGGTCGATGCTCACCAAGATCGAAAAGGCTATCCAGGCAAGCGACCTGGGAATAAATCCCACCAATGACGGAAGAGTTCTGCGCATAGTTTTCCCGCAGCTCACCGAGGAGCGCAGAAAAGAGCTGTGCAAGACCATCAGCAAGACCTGCGAGGAGAGCAAGGTGGCTGTCCGCAACGTAAGGCGCGATGCCATGGATAAGATAAAGGCTAAGAAAAAGGCGAACGAGATAACCGAGGACGACGTTAAGGACGCTGAGAAGAGCATTCAGAAGCTGACCGACAAGTATATCGAGGAGATCGACAAGGTGGGTGCGGCTAAGGAAAAGGAAATAATGGCTATCTGATGGAGAAGAATATTCCGCGGCATATCGGCTTTATTATGGACGGAAACGGCAGATGGGCGAAAAAGCGCGGTCTGCCGAGAAACGCGGGACATTCCCTCGGCGCGTCGGTTT
>CAZKJC010000332.1:0-2271 GCA_964552995.1 uncultured Ruminococcus sp. | reverse complement strand
GGTTATTGTGGAGACGATCGCTATCGAGAGCGCATAGAAGCTGTTCGGCGCACAGTTCGCGTAAGTACAGACCCACTCCGGCGCGCTGGCTAACACCGCGGTGTATTTCGCGCTGCTGAAGCCCGGCGATACGGTCATGGGAATGAGCCTTGCTCACGGCGGACATCTTACTCACGGTTCACCCGTAAACATTTCGGGAAAGTACTACAATTTCGTCCCCTATGAGCTTGACCCCGAGACGCAGGCGCTGAATTACGATACCATTCAGAAGCTCGCCGAGGAAAACAAGCCCAAGATGATAGTGGCGGGCGCGAGCGCGTACCCCAGAGCTATTGACTTCAAAAAGCTCTCGGAGATCGCGAAGTCTGTCGGCGCTTACCTCATGGTAGATATGGCGCATATCGCGGGTCTGGTCGCGGCGGGTCAGCATATGAGCCCCGTGCCCTACGCGGACGTTGTCACCTCCACCACCCACAAGACCCTCAGAGGTCCCCGCGGCGGTCTTATCCTCACAAACAACGAGGAAATAGCGAAGCAGATCAACAAGTCGGTTTTCCCCGGTATCCAGGGCGGTCCTCTTATGCACGTTATTGCGGCTAAGGCGGTCTGCTTCGGCGAGGCGCTCAAGCCCGAATTCAAGGCTTACGGCGAGCAGGTGGTAAAAAATGCCAAGGTTCTCGCGGATACCCTGCTCGAAAAGGGTTTTGACCTGGTTTCGGGCGGCACGGACAATCACCTTATGCTGGTAGACCTCCGTCCGTTCAACATCACGGGCAAGGAGCTGGAGCAGCATCTCGACGAGGTATATATCACAGTCAACAAGAACGCTATCCCCAATGACCCGCAGAAGCCCGCCTTTACCAGCGGCGTAAGAATAGGCACTCCCGCGGTCACCACAAGAGGGCTCAAGGAAGAGGATATGAAGCAGATCGGCGAGTGCATCTACCTTACCGCCAAGGATTTCGAGGGCAGCAAGGAAAAAGTCCGCGCTATGGTCACGGAAATTTGCGGCAAATATCCGCTTTATGAATAATGTACACAAGAGAGCTTTTTGAGGATAAATTCAGAAGCGGCGAGCGGCTGAAATACGTCTTCTTCTGGGGGCACACTCCCGCCGCGGACGGCAGCATTACAAGCGCCTGCTTCAGCCAGTGGTGGGACTGCCGCTTCACGGTCAGCGGCGTGGAATATCACACCGCGGAGCAGTACATGATGGCTCAGAAAGCGGTGCTGTTCGGAGACGACGAGGTTCGCCGCGAGATAATGAGCGCGGGTCACCCCAAGCAGTTCAAGGAGCTCGGGCGGAAGATATCGGGATTTAAGCAGGAGATATGGGATAAGTCCTGCCGCGATATCGTCATAGCGGGCAACATCGCGAAATTCTCACAGAATAAAGAGCTGGGAGATTATCTGATGACCACGGGCGAGCGCGTGCTGGTGGAAGCAAGTCCGCGCGACAGGATATGGGGTATCGGCATGGGAAAAAGCAATCCCGACTGCGAAAACCCCACGCTCTGGAAAGGCACGAATTATCTCGGATTTTGTCTTATGGAGGTACGGGATATACTGACGGGAGGACGGAATGATAGATAACGACAACGGCAGAACGTTCGATTGGGGCAGAACGTCGGAGGATTACGCGAAATACCGCGATATCTATCCCAAGGAATTTTATGATAAAATAACGGAAAGAGGCTTGTGCGTCGGCGGTCAGAGCGTTCTGGACATCGGAACGGGCACGGGAGTTCTGCCGAGGAATATGTATCCGCGCGGAGCGAAATGGACGGGCGTGGACGCGAGTGAAAATCAGATAAAGCAGGCGAAAATGTTGTCGGAGGGCATGGATATTGATTATTATGCGCTCCCCGCCGAGGAAATGAGCTTTCCCGACGGTTCGTTTGATGTTATAACCGCTTGTCAGTGCTTCTGGTACTTCGATCCCGTGAGGACTTCTCCCCTGCTGGCACGAATGCTGAAGCCTAACGGCAGGCTGCTTGTGCTGTATATGGCGTGGCTGCCCTTTGAGGATAGGATCGCGGAAGCGAGCGAAAGGCTGGCGCTGAAATATAACCCAAGCTGGAGCGGAGCGGGCGAAACAGTCCACCCAATATATATTCATGAGGAGTATTTCAAGAGATTTCGCCTTGTTTACAGTGAGGAGTATCCCGTTGACGTGCGCTTTACCCGCGAAAGCTGGAACGGCAGAATGAGGGCTTGCAGGGGCGTAGGCGCTTCCCTTTCGCCGGACGAGCTTGCGGCTTGGGAAAAGGA
>CAZKJC010000331.1:0-2291 GCA_964552995.1 uncultured Ruminococcus sp. | reverse complement strand
AGCCGCGCAAGCTATCGGCAGACCGCCGCCGCAGGTCGCGAGCAGGAAAAACAGCTTCAATGCCGCGGCAGATAGATCCGCCGCGCAGAAAACCGCCGCGGTTTTATCGGGAAGCAGCTTTGAAAACGCGCCCGCCGCCATTGCCGCGTAAACTGTAAGCATTCCGCAAGCCGAAAGGCTGCCCAGCATGGCGAACGGATACCAAAGCGCCGCGGGAGTTACTCCCGCGCGGCAGATCACCGCCGATAGTGCCAGCGCCGCCGCGAAAGCTCCTATCACCGCGGTAAGCCTGCGGCAGCGCCCGTCAAACTCCAGTTCAAGGATAATGTTCATTTTACCACCCCCACGATAATAATAGCATATATGAAGCGGGGGCTCAAGCGGAATCTGTCGGCGGTTTTTAAAAAATCGCGCCGAATCAAAGCATAGCCTATTGACTAATGTCGAAATTTCGTGTATAATGTATATAAGGAATATCGCGCAAACGAACGGAGGGGCGCTATGGATAAAATTATGGGCTTTCTGCCGGTCATAGTGACTGTCGCGATCCCCGCGCTGGCTGCCGTGAACGTCGGAGTTTATCTGATGGCAAGGCGAAAAATAGCCGCGCTTGAAAAGACGGTCTACCCGAAAAGCGACAGGCTTTACGGTCTGCAAGCCGACCTTACGGTGACCGACCAGGACTGCAAGCGGCTTCGCGACGGCACATCCAGAGCTTCGATGTATTATGCGTTTTTCGGGAATATCACGGCTGTGTTCCCGCTGCTCGGTATACTTGGCACGGTGGTGTCGTTGATGAACCTTTCGGGTACGGACGACCTTTCGGCGAATTTCTCGTCCGCGCTGCTGACTACTTTTCTGGGGCTTATATTCGCGATAGCGTTCAAGCTGGTCGACGCGGGGATATCGTCGCGGCTGGAACGCGCGCTGGACGAAGCGGACTACATAGTTCACCGCCATGATAAAGAGCGGAGGTCTGTATGCGAAGAAAACGCGACATAATCATTGAGCTGACCTCGCTGCTCGACGTTATTATGATAATGATCTTTATGGTAATGACCGAGAACAGCAAGCTGATAGCCGATAAGCAATCCGCGCTGGACGATACGAAGCAGCAGAACGCCGAGCTTTACGCGCAGCTCACCGAAGCGCAGGCAAGGCTTGAGGAGGGCAGCGTCGAGGAGCTGCTGGAGCGTCTGCAAAAGGCGGAGAGCAGGCTTGAAAGCTATGAATATATGGACGAGGTAGTCACCGTGATAAACATAGGGCTTGAGAACCGCTACGCAAATTCGGTGCGCTGCCTGACGTTCGGAACTACCGGCGACCCGCAGAGCCCCGACGAGCAGGTCATAGAGATACGCGATACCGAGGAGCTGTCCGCCGCGGTAAACAAAATGAAGGTGTTCATACATGAGCGGATCTCCGCGGTCGACACCGAGGACGGCTCGGCCATCGTGTATATGGTATTCACCTATGACCCGAGCAAGGTCTATCAGGACGATTACGCCGCGGTGGACGAAGCCTTGAACGACACCGAAATCCGCGCTAACAGCGGAAACGTGCGTTACCGCATAAACAAAATAACGACATAAAAGGAGAGTTGACTATGAAAGATCACCACAATCGCCACGATAATCGCGACCATAAAGAACCGCCGCACGAGGAGCGCGGCAAAAAGCCAAAGCGCAGAAAAAAGCACGGCGGCTTTATACTGATCCTGCTGTTGATAATCATTATTCTGATATTGATAATTGTGATGTTTGATCCGTTCGGTTGGGGCGGCGGCTCGGGATTTTTGGGCAGCAGCGGCGGCAATTCCGCGGATAACAGCAGCTCGTCCGCGGAATCCGATAGCGACGTTTCCGACACGATAGTGATAAAGATCGACGAGAACACCATCTTGATAGACGGCGAGGAGTGCGCTGACGAGAATGAGCTCAAGGATAAGATAACCGACATCGGTACTGATAAAAAGTACGAGCTCGATCACTCCACCGCGATCAAGGAGACCTACGATAAGGTGAAGAGCGTGCTCACCGAGCTTCAGGACGCGCTCAACATTGAAGTTGACTACAACGAGTAAGTTTAATACCGAAATGCCTTGGCAGTGTGCCGAGGCATTTTTTTGTGCCGCTACGCTATTTTTGTCTGATTTTTGTATGTTGCTCCCCTGTTGTTAAGTTGAAATTGGCTTTTTATGTTGCTCTATTCTTTTAATATGTGAGAAAGGATTTCTCACGCGCTCCAACTGGGGCAGAAACCCTTCGGGGGAGAGGGGGGCGAAATAAAAT
>CAZKJC010000330.1:0-2306 GCA_964552995.1 uncultured Ruminococcus sp. | reverse complement strand
GTACCTTTCTCTCAGCTCCAGAATGCCCTCGTAGTTGTAAAGCCGCTTGCGGTACTCCAGACCGTCGTTTACGCGCGGGCTGAACGTCGGGTGGGAATCCCCGTAAGTAAAAGAAACCGTCCTCAGATCAAATTCGGAAATGGGTATCTTAATAAAAGCGCTGTTTTCAAACCAGCCCGAAAGCCATTCGCACTCACCCACCACCATATAATGCGGCGCGTTTCTCTTTATTATTCCGCCCATCTCCGCGAATTTTTCACGCATTATCTCTTCATAATAAAACCGGTTCGCCACATATTCCGAATGACGTTTCGCCGCCTGTGAATCGGGGTTTCTGCGCTTTATCTCCTCAAGGACCTCCTCCGCTCTATCCCGCGGCAAATCGGATAGGTTCAGAAACGGCGCGCGGGAGCTGTCATAATAGTGATAAAGATACATAGTTCCTCCCGATCTCAAAAGGTTTTCCGCGGCGTCAATAACCCCTGCTTTTCAGCTCCGCCGCCACCTGCACATAAAATTCCCGCACGTCGAAGCCCTTGAAATCCTCGCGGTTAAGGTCGATAACGTCCGCGTGAGTTATGCCGCGGCTTCCCGTAGGATAGAGCGGTGTGAATTTCTCACCCCACTCCGCCGAGGTAAGCGCCACAAGCCCGTCATTGTCACCGTCGAATTTCTTCACTACCGGATAAGAAACGTTCAGCGGAAACCGCCCGCTGCGCGCTCTCGCGGACTTTGAGCCGAAACTCTGATACATTACTCCCTCGGCGTCGGGCACTTCCCTGTTGAACTCCTCGCAGAAGCTGTTGGTGAGATTTTTCACCGCCGCCATAAAATCGGGGTTCGGGTCGCCCAGCTTGCGGAAAGCCGCGTTGTAGGTGTTTTCGATAGTCCGCACCAGCTTTTCGGGGGCTTTCCCGAGAAGATACTCCGCGAAAATGCACCCTCTGTGCGGCGTGTTTATCGTGGTAAGGCTAGCCACATATTTGCTGCTGCCGAGCCTGCTTATGGCATAGCGCGAATCCAGTCCGCCCTTTGAATGGGCAATGATATTCACCTTTTCGCAGCCCGTTTCCTGTACTATCTTCTCTATCCGCTCCGCAAGCTCCTTTGCGCTGTCGGCCACCGCCGAGGCGGACTGCTGCTCGCCGTAATATATCACCGCGCCGTTTTTCTCCAGCTCAGCGGGAACTCTGCCCCAGTAATTCAGCAGCTTGCTGTCGCGGAAAAATACCCCGTGCACAAGAAGTATCGGGTATTTCGTGGCGCATACTTTTTCCGCCGCGCGGCTCTTGTCCAGCTTATCCAGCGCGAGCTCACGGCTGCATTCCCGCCGGACTTTGACGTAGATAATCATCAGCATTACAAGATTCGCTATCGGGATAAATCCGAGAACTACCCCCAGCACACGATAGCGTATCCCGAGCTGAACCGATGTCAGATACACCCGTATTATACCGTTCCAGAACAATATAAGCTCTCCCGCCGCGAAGATCACGCAATACACCACATACACGGGTATCTCAAGCCGCCCGTCTATCGTTCCGATCAATCCCGCTATCACAAGCGGCAGCGACGCTATCGTGGTTATGAAAAACATCAGCAGAAGCTCCGCGCCGTCCCCCAGCACCTTAAGACGAAACGAGGGATATTTTTTCAGCGTGGGTAAGATATTGCAGACAAGAAAATAAATTCCCGCCGCCAGCATTGCCCCGACGCGTACCCAGACGTTCAGCTCGCTCATAAACAGTGAAGCGTTCAGCACAAATGTCATAACAAACAAATTAAGTATCCGTATTATAAAATTCATTCTACCGACCCTTTCATATTTTACCAAATTCCGATCCACTAATATTATACAACTATCACCAGGTTTTGTCAATCGTATTTTTGCGGAATAAATACCGTATTTGCGTTAAAAATACAAGAGAGATATTTTTTAAGCGGAGGCGCGGTATGAACATGATAATGTGCAGCGAGTGCTGCCGCTGGCAAAAGGACGGGCTGTGCACCCTCGACGACCTGACGCACGCAGGCTGCCCGTCAAGCTCCGACTGCCGATATTTTGAAAGATCGGAATAGAGCGCGGATCTCATAATAAGGGGCGAACCGTCAGCGGTTCGCCCCTTTAGCTTGTATATACTGTTGATCTGAGCTATTATGCGATTACTATATGTTGACAAGAAGTAAATGATTTAAAAGAATTTCAAAATTCCCGCAATCGCTCTCCGTTCCGTTAAGCTTCGCTAAACTCCACACCGCGCGATTGCGGCAACCGGTCATCGATTGGCATAATGGCAAACTCGACC
>CAZKJC010000329.1:0-2311 GCA_964552995.1 uncultured Ruminococcus sp. | reverse complement strand
GTTAGGATTGGCTTTGGCATCCTGGCTGTGGCTCCATAAAATCTGGAAGTTTGTGACGGAGTATGGCTGGCGGAAATTTTGAAATTCTCATTTAAATCATTTGCTCCTCGTCAACATAAAGTGGGAGCAACAAAGGGACGCTCGCAAAGAGCAACGTCCAGTCCACGCGGGAATTTTGAAATTCTTTTAAATCATTTACTCCTCGTCAGCCTATATTCGCAGTAAATTTTTTGTGCTAAATTATGTTGACATTCGGGCGAATTTGTGGTATTCTTATAGGTGATAGCCGTTTCCCTTAAAGGGCAGCGGCGCGTTGGGATTTTATGGCAGTAAATACCGCCAAGGCGGAAAAATATGCAAAAAAGAAAAAGGTGGATAGGTGGATAGGCATGGGAAATGTTATCAATCAGATAAAGCGCACATCGCTTAAAACGAAGATCATGCTGGCTAGCATGCTGGTGCTGGGTCTGGGTCTTTTGTGGTGCTCGGTCACGGGCGTGATCTCTCTGTATCTCCAGTCAACGAACGATCTGGAAACGCTGCTCGAGGCAAGCATAGTCGGAGGGACAAAAACCACCCAGGCGTCTATGAGTTATTTCGGGGAAATGCTTGCCGGGCACACCTCGGATTATGAGTTCTTAAACGGCACGGACGAGGAAAAGGCGGCTCACGCAAGCGCGCTGAAGGCTATGGACGGCTCTATCGTGAGCCTTACGGCTGCCGACGGAGCGGGAAACGTATTCGGCGGCGGCTCGCTGCCCGCGGAGATCACCAGGGGGCTGAGCGGATCGGCAATGACCATAACATCGCCCGAGATAAACGCCGACGGCAAGGTGACGCTCAATTACGCCGTAAAGTCCGGTGACGTTATATTAGTGGCGGAGCTGGACGGTCAGTGGCTGTGCAGCGCCATCGCGTCGCTCAAGACCGAGCAGTTCGGCGACATAGCGATAATCGACGCCGACGGCGCTGTCGTTGCCGCGGAGAGCATTGACGCGGTAAAGGCGAGCATAGGCGGCAATAAATACAAGCAGTATGTGCGCACCTCCGCGGGCTCTGTCAAGATATTTGACGCGGAAAAAGTAAACGGCACGACTATGCGCTACGGCGCGCAGCTTATAGAGGGCACGAACGGCTGGACGATGTTCGCGGGTATCGACGCGGGAAAATTCTACCTGTCGGTAAACGTTATATCGTTCATTCTGCTGGGAATTATCCTGATCACCTTTATTGTGGGTACTCTGATAATTATAAGGCTGACAGGACGCATTATAAAGCCTATTGAGATAATACGTAGAAAGATCGTGGATATGTCGCAGGGCAGCCTTTCGGGCGGCAGGATAACCGTAAACACCAACGACGAGACGCTGGAGCTCGCGGAAGCGGTCAACTCCATGTCGGAGTACATAGAGAATATTATCGGCGATATCCATCACACAGCGGAGGAGATATCGAAGGAAAATCTCTGCGTAACTCCCCGGGCGGAGTATGTGGGGGATTTCCTTCCGATAAAGGAATCACTGTGCGATATCGTGGACTCCATGACAGGTATCATAAAGCAGCTTGAGCGCTCCGGCAAGGACGTCGCGAACCACTCCGAGGAGATGTCCCGTAACGCGGAGACTCTCTCCCAGGCGGCGGTGGAGCAGGAATCCACCGTTCTGGAGCTGAACGGGAGAGTGCGCGAGATATCCGACACCATCACCAACAACGCGGAGAATGCCTCCAAGGCGAGGGATATCGCGAAGCACTCCAAGCAGCTTGTCAACGAGGGCAACGACAAGATGCGCGATATGCTGGCGGCGATGGAGGAGATCAATACCACGTCCTCGGAAATAGCGAATATCATCAAAACTATCCAGGATATCTCGTTCCAGACGAACATACTCGCTATCAACGCTTCTATCGAGGCGGCGCGCGCGGGTCTGGCGGGACAGGGCTTCGCGGTAGTCGCGGGAGAGGTAGGCGCTCTCGCGAGCAAGACCGCCGAGGCTGCCAAGAACACCACCGGACTTATCGGCACCGCTGTCAACGCCGTGGCAAACGGCAGAGTTATCGCGGATCAGACCGCGGAAATGCTCGGCAAGATAGTCGAGGAGACCGACGCTACGGCGGTGGTCATCGAGCATATCGCGGAAGCGTCTGCGGAGCAGTCGGATTCCGTAAAGCAGATAATCGCGGGTATGGATCAGATCTCCGCTTCCGTTTCGGAGACCAGCGCGTCCTCGCAGCATTCCGCGGCTTCCTCGCAGGAGCTGTTCAAGGAGTCCAAGACCCTGCTGGAGATAGTAAACCGCTTCTCTATCGACGA
>CAZKJC010000328.1:0-2331 GCA_964552995.1 uncultured Ruminococcus sp. | reverse complement strand
AATTCCTGCCTCAACATTGCGTTGCTATAACTTTATATACAGGCTGAGGGCAGCCCCGAAAAGCTGCCCTGTTTATTATGATATTCGTCCGTTATCAAAGAAATCGCACAGCTTTTTAGCGGTGTCGTCCTCAAGATAGCGGTTTCGGTCGCCCTCGGAGCGCAGTTGGATGAGATTTCCGTCAACATCGACAACATAAAGGGAGGTCTGCCCCATATCGATCGCGCCCGACGCGGAATCGGACGTCCCAGCGTTTTCGTCGATCTCATAAACGTCATACATGACCGCGTCGAACAGGCTGCTTTCGTCATATAAGCCGTATTCGACCGGGTTTGTGTCGCAGTATACCCGATAGAGCGCGTTAAAAAAATCCTCGTTTTCGTAAAGCCGTTTGTCGCTGAAATCAAAGGTATATTTATTGCCGTAGCAGTCGATAAAATAACCCTCGTCTATCGGAAACCACGCGTAATTGGTGCGGCGCTCAATAAAAACTATCCGGTCTGTCCCGGCGGATTTGTTGAATACCGCGTCGCGGACGGGCTCGTATTGCTTAAGAGAGCTCATTACAAGCTCGTTGAAGCGCTTTGCGCCGTCGGTCGCGGCGTATTCGGTGGAGATACCGCAGGAGATCCTCATGCATGAGGCGTATTTGTCGGGAATCTCGCAGACGTGTCCCTCAACGTCGGGGCAGCTGCCGCCGCAGCTCCCGTAGACTATTGAGGTGGTGTAGGATACCGTGTAGACCTTGCCGGTCGAGCTGTCGGTTATCTCAACGTAGGGAGTGCCCTTGTAAGAAGTTCCCTCGGTAAGCTCGGGCTGAAGCTCCTGATTTTTTATAATGTCCCAGAGCTCGGCGATGACCTCTTTGTCGGTGATAGCTCCCTCATAATCTCTTTCGTAATTTTCGTCGGCGTTCACCTCAAAGCCGTATGCGTAAAAGCTGAGATTGTTGAGCTTGCAGTCGGATATATAATTGGCGGGCTTCTGCTGAAAAATGCTGTGATGCCCATGCTGCTCGTGGTGGCTCTCCTCGTGGTGGGTATAGGGAGCGGTCTGTATCGGCGTTGTGGAAACGGGGGGGATATCGGGCTCAACGGGCGCTTCGGGAACGTTCTCGGCGGCTTCGGTGTAGGGCGGCAATCCGCATATTTCACCGTATGGATACTCGCGTATCTCGCCGCTTTCGGGAGCGTCAAGGCTCTCGGGCTCGCCGTCGATAAAGGTGCTGAAAACATATTCGCAGTGACCGTGAGGATAATCCACGTTTACGGCGTATACCTTATTGTTGGGCTCGGCGGGGAGATCAAAGGTTCTTCCGTTGAACGCGAGCTCCTCAAAGCTGCCGTCGCCGTAATATGCGCAGACGCTCTCTATCTCCGCGTCGTCGGGGAGCATAAGCACGCCCTTGACCTCGCCGCCGAGGTCTATCAGCGGGGCGCTGTGACGGCATTCCCAGGGAGCAGCGCCGCAGGCTATCGTGTTAATGGTCTCGTCGCCGCCGATCGAGTGCTCCCATTCGTAGTTTGAGCGGGAGAGCGCGCGGTAGACATTCCCCGCCCTTAAGCGAAGCAGGGGAGGATCATCGTAGGAAACGGTCTTAAAAACGTATTCGCAGCTGCCCTGTTCATAGCTTACGGTGACGCAGTAAACATCGTAGGAGCTGTTATTGCAAAGCGTGAGTCTGTTGTCCGATATCTCACAGGCGCGATTGTCGAAGCTGTCGCGGAAGCACACGGCGGAAATTATCTCGCCGCCGTCGGGTATGAGCACGGGGCTGCCCGTGAGCTCCGAAGCGTTTACGCAAACAACGTCGGTGCTGTCGGCGAGAGCGAAGCAGTCGGCGAGAGAGGAATGAGAAGCTCCGTTCTCGTCCCAGCTGTAGCTTCCTGCCGTGAGAGTCACGGAGGAGCTTGTTTCGGCGGCGCTGAGCTCCATGCGGAGCTGCGGCGGCTCAAAGTCGGCGGGGGATCCGGAAGTGTCGGCGGATTCAGCCGCCGCTTCAAGCGTATTCGGGTCAACTGCCGCGTTGGGCGAGAAATTGCTTCTGTCGGACGAGCAGCCGCTTATTAAAAGAGAAGCGGCAACGATCAGCGCGAATGTGTATTTTTTCATGTGGATACCTCCTTTTGTATATAATACCAAACAAGCGAGGGAAAAGCTGCAAAAAAATAAAAAATATAAAATCGAGCGGTCAAGGCGCAAAAAGCGCAGAGCAAAAACGTTTAAAGTTCCCTGATACGGACACTATATAAATAGAGCCGACTTTCGTCGGCGCATCAGCTTGTAGAAAAAGTATAGCAACATAGAGCCCACGCATCAGAATTTCAAAAA
>CAZKJC010000327.1:0-2350 GCA_964552995.1 uncultured Ruminococcus sp. | reverse complement strand
CAGCGGGCGCGCGCCCATATCCTCCCCGCGGACGCTCTCGCAAAGCCGCGCGGCGGTATCGGGGCTGAAGGTCAGCTCTATGCCCCGCGCGGCAGTTCTGCTCACCAGATTTTCAAGCATTATCCCGCATATCTTTTCCAGCTCCGCCGCGCCGAGCCGCTCGAACACCACCACGTTGTCTATCCTGTTCAGCAGCTCGGGGCGGAACTGCTTTTTCAGCGCGCCGAGAACCTCTCCGCTGCCGCCGCTGCTCCCGCCAAAGCCGAGAGAACGTTTGTTAAGCTCCTCCGCGCCGATATTTCCCGTCATTATCACTATCGCGCTGCGGAAATCCGCCGTTCTTCCGTCCGAGCCGGTCAGCGCTCCGTCCTCCAGTATCTGCAACAGCAAATTGAGCACGTCGGGGTGAGCCTTCTCCACCTCGTCAAACAGCACTACCGAATAAGGCGCGCTGCGGACCCGCTTTATAAGCTGCCCCTCCTCCTCATATCCCACATATCCCGGGGGAGAGCCTATCAGCTTTGACACGGAGTGCTTTTCCATAAACTCCGACATATCAAATCTTATAAGCCGCTTTTTGTCGCCGAAAACGCACTCCGCCAGCGCCCGCGACATTTCCGTCTTTCCTACCCCCGTCTGACCCAGAAACAGGAACGAACCGACCGGACGGTTGGGGTCCTTCAGCCCCGCCCTGCCGCGCAGTACCGCTCCCGCGACCAGCTCCGCGGCTCTGTCCTGCCCGATTATTCTGTCCTTAAGGCGCTGCTCCAGCTCCGCGAGCCGCATGCCCTCGTCCTCCGTAAGCCGCGCGGCGGGTATTCCCGTTACCGAGGAGACCGTTTGGGCAACGTCCTCCTCGTCAACTATGGTCTGCACGCCCGCAGCCTGTCTTGCGTGAGCGGGCGCGTGGACTTTATCGGCAAATCCCCCCGAAAACCTGCTTGAACGCGCACGCGCGGCGGCTTCGTCGATAAGGTCTATCGCCTTGTCGGGGAGATTTCTGTCGGAGATATACCGCTGCGACAGCCGCACCGCCGCGGACAGAGCGCCGTCGGTTATCACCGCGTGATGGTGCTGCTCCAGCTTCTCCCGCAGACCCGTGAGTATCTCCAGCGCGGCGCTCTCGTCGGGCTGCTCCACGCGGACGGGCTGAAAGCGGCGCTCCAGGGCGCTGTCCTTTTCTATAAATTTTCGGTATTCATCGGTGGTGGTCGCGCCGATAAGACAGATATTCCCGCGCGCCAGCGGCGGCTTTAAGATACTCGCCGCATCGATAGCTCCCTCCGCCGCGCCGGTGCCGACTATCATGTGCAGCTCGTCGATAAAAAGTATTATCTCCTTGTGGCTCTGCGCCTCCTCCAGAACGCTTTTGAGCCGCTCCTCAAAGTCGCCGCGATACTTCGCTCCCGCCAGCATAGCGGACAAATCCAGCGAAAAAATGCGTTTTTCCGAAAGCTCCTCGGGAACGTTCCCCTCCGCTATCCGCTGCGCCAGACCCTCCGCTACGGCGGTTTTCCCCACCCCCGCCTCACCGATAAGGCAGGGGTTGTTTTTGCTGCGCCGAAGTAATATCTGTACCATTCGGTCTATCTCGTTTTCCCGCCCGATAACGGGATCGAGCCTGCCCTCACGCGCGGCAGAGGTGAGCTCCGTACCGTAGCGGGAAAGCGCGGGGTAATCGTCGCGGCGGCTCTTGGGGTCGTTTTTGCCCGCGGAACGCGGATCGGCGTCAAAGCCCCGCCCCGATGCCGCCTCGGCGTACAGCTTGGCGGGAATACCCGCTCCATGCTCCGATATAAGGGAAAAGGCGGTGCAGTCCCTGTCGGTCAATATCGACATCAGCAGATGGACAGTGGTCACCTTGCTCTCGCCCCTTGCCGCGGAGATGTTACGCGCTCCCGAGAGCAGCTTTCTCAATCGCGGTGAAAAATCCCCGTCGGAGAGCTTTACGCTCCGTCCCACTCCCAGCTTGCCCTTGAGCCGAAGCAGCAGATCGCGGTAGGTTATCCTCTGCTTTGAAAGCAGCGCCGCGGAGGGGTAGGCGGGCTCCTTGCACAGCCCGCACAGCATATGCTCGCTGCCCACATAGGTATGCCCCATGCACTCCGCTATGCTGAGCGCCGTGTCCAGCGCCGCGGACGCTTCTCTTGAAAATCCCGAAATTCCGCTGAATGAATTCATTTTCAACACTCCTTGGTAAATTTTGATAATCCTATTATAGGCAGATATTGGGAGATTATTCAGCGGGTTTCGGGCAAATCATAGCAACGCGACCACGCGTTTTATGCGTGGTCGGTCTGTATATAAAGTGTTGACAAGAAGCAAATGATTTAAATGGGAATTTCAAAAT
>CAZKJC010000326.1:0-2389 GCA_964552995.1 uncultured Ruminococcus sp. | reverse complement strand
CACCCCGCCAAAGGGACTAGTCCCTTTGGAAACCCGGTTCCGCGCTTCGCGCGGGAATGCGGAGCGTTCAGCACAAACGCTATCCAAGATAAATTATCATTTATATACCCTTTATGGCAGAGAAAAACAGGAGGAAATTATGCAAAAAGGCAGATACGGCGATTTTGGCGGTCAGTATATCCCCGAAACGCTGATGAATGAGATCCACAAGCTGGAGGAAGCCTACGAGCGCTACTCCAAGGACGAGGAATTTTTAAAGGAGCTGGACAAGCTCAACAGAGAATACGCGGGCAGACCCTCGCTGCTGTACTACGCGGAGAAGATGACAAAGGACTTAGGCGGCGCAAAGATTTATCTTAAAAGAGAGGACTTGAACCACACAGGCTCTCACAAGATAAACAACGTGCTCGGGCAGTGTCTGCTGGCGAAAAAGATGGGCAAGACCCGCATTATCGCCGAAACGGGCGCGGGTCAGCACGGAGTTGCGGCGGCTACCGCGGCGGCTCTGCTGGGTCTGGAGTGCGAGATATTCATGGGCAAGGAGGACACGGTGCGGCAGGCGCTGAACGTCTACCGCATGGAGCTTCTCGGCGCAAAGGTGAACCCCGTCACCACGGGCACGATGACCCTGAAGGACGCGGTAAACGAAGCTATGCGCGACTGGACGACGCGGGTGGACGACACGCTGTACGTCCTCGGCTCGGTCATGGGACCTCACCCGTTCCCGATGATAGTTCGGGATTTCCAGAGCGTTATCAGCCGCGAAGCCCGCGAGCAGATACTCGAAAAAGAGGGCAGACTTCCCACGGCGGTAATGGCGTGCGTGGGCGGCGGCTCCAACGCTATGGGAATGTTCTACAATTTTATCGGAGATAAAGACGTAAGGCTCATAGGCTGCGAAGCCGCGGGGCGCGGAGTGGATACCAAGGAGACCGCCGCGACCATCGCCACGGGAACTCTCGGGATATTCCACGGAATGAAGTCGCTTTTCTGCCAGGACGAGTATGGGCAGATAGCTCCCGTGTATTCCATTTCGGCGGGGCTTGACTACCCCGGAATAGGTCCCGAGCACGCTCATCTTCACGAGATAGGCAGGGCGGAGTATGTTCCCGTAACGGACGAGGAGGCGGTGAACGCGTTCGAGTATATCGCCCGCACCGAGGGAATAATCTGCGCGATAGAGAGCGCCCACGCGGTGGCTCACATGATGAAGATAGCGCCGAAGATGTCCAAGGACGATATCATAATATGCTGCCTGAGCGGGCGCGGCGACAAGGACGTGGCGGCAATAGCGCGGTACAGGGGGGTAGATCTGCATGAATAGGATAAGGAACGCGTTTGAAAATAAAAAGGCTTTTGTGGGATTTCTCACGGCGGGAGACCCTACCTTTGACGCAAGCTATGAGAATATCATGGCGATGGTGAGAGCGGGGGCTGATTTGGTTGAGATAGGCATACCTTTCAGCGACCCGATAGCGGAGGGACCCGTTATACAGGAAGCGAATATCCGAGCGCTGTCCAACGGAATGACCACCGACCGCGCCTTTGAGCTTGCGAAAAAGGTTCGGGAGAGCACCGACGTGCCGATATGCTTTATGACATATCTCAATCCCGTGTTCAAATACGGTTACGACAGGTTTTTCGCGAAGTGCAGCGAGATCGGCGTCGACGGGCTGATCTGCCCCGATATGCCTTTTGAGGAGAAAAGCGAAGCGGCGGCTGTCGCGAGAAAATACGATCTGGCGGTAGTTTCGCTTATAGCGCCCACCAGCGAGGAGCGTATAAAGATGATAGCGGAGGACGCGGAGGGATTTTTGTACATTGTGTCGTCTATGGGAGTTACGGGAGTGCGCAGCGAGATAAAGACCGATCTGAACGCTATCATGGAGAGCGTCAAACGCCACGCGAAAGTTCCCGCGGCGATCGGGTTCGGTATCAGCACGCCCGAGCAGGCGAAAAAGATGTCGGCGATATCCGACGGCGCGATAGTCGGCAGCGGTATCGTCAAGCTGGTGGCGCAGTACGGCGAGAACGCCGCGCCCAAAATATACGAGTATGTTAAGAGCCTTGCGGACGCGGTGCACGAAAACTAAATGAAATTTTAGTGTTGCAGTTTGTTTTGTTAGATTTATTTTGTAGCTCCGTTCTTGCGTTATGCGAAAGCGGAGCTTTCACGCGCTCCAACTGGGGCTGACACCTTCGGGGAAGGGGGGGAATGACAAAATCCGACAAAAGCGGGCATTTCCCCCCTTCCCCTACGGTTTCACCCCGAACCCCAACTTCCCTCTCCCCCTCTCCCCCCCGTCGCCGCTTTTCTTGTTGTTCAAGAGGAATAGCACTATTGAGTTCATTTTGGACAATGTTCAGTTGCCCCTATACGAGAGGAACA
>CAZKJC010000325.1:0-2413 GCA_964552995.1 uncultured Ruminococcus sp. | reverse complement strand
TATGATGTACTGTCTGAGGTATCTGGGGCTGTTTCTTCTGCTTACAATCGGTGCGCTTGCGCCGTTTATAAATCTTGTCGCGGCTGTGATCCCGTTGTTTTTCCCTAAGATCACGATCACGATAAGAGCAATAATAAAGAAGGAGGAATGATATATGCCGACTGCATTGATGCTCGCGTCGGAAGGCGGCGGCATCACCGTCAACGGACCTCTGGTGGTCGTGGATAACCTGTTCGGTATCCCGGGGCTGAGGCTGACGGAGAGTATCATCGTACAATGGATAGTCATTGCGATACTGCTCGCCGTTGTGCTGATACTTACGCGGGGCATGAAGGTGATCCCCGAGACCAAAAGGCAGATGGCGGCGGAATGGATCGTGAGCTTCTTCTGCGACACGGTGGACACCACCATGGGCAAGAAGTATCACAGATACCGCTGCTACATAATGGCGCTGTTCTGTTTTATCATGATACAGAACCTCATGGGTCTGCTTGGTCTGCGAAACCCTACCGCCGACGTGTCCGTAACGGGGACCCTGGCAATTATCACGTTCTGCCTGGTTCAGTTCAACCGCGGCAAAACGGGTAAGTTCAAGGGGTACATGAAAAGCTTTGTCGAACCGCTGCCGTTTATGCTGCCGTTCAACATAATCGGTGAGTTCGCAAACCCGCTCGCGCTGGCGCTGCGTTTGTTCGGCAACATGATCGCGGGTACAGTCATCAACGCGCTTATCTATTTTGCGCTCGGTAAGCTGGCTGTCCTTATTCCCGCGATAGCGTCTCTTTATTTCGACATATTCTCTGCGGTAATGCAGGCGTACATCTTCATTATGCTGAGTATGTCGTACATCTCTTCGGCTGACTGTGAGGAGTAATACCGATTTACAACCTTCGTATAGACATCTTTGCAAAAATCCCACACCTATCGCGGCGGAAGTTTTGTGCAAATATATGCATAATTCTTATGCATTCTCATGTTTGTTGCGCAAAACTTAGCTCCTTGGCGTACATACAGTACGACTGCGTCGCTTTTCCTTGCGCTAGGCGCGGTCTTTTCGCAAATCTTGTCTATACTCCGATCGCAAATCGGTATGACAGTCAAAATTTCAGTCTTATATCCCGCAAGGGATATGAACGCCGTAACGGTTTTATTGGGCGGCGTTCCAACAAATAAAATATTTTTATTTTACGGAGGAAATGACAATGGATGAAATGAAAATCTTGGCTGAAGGCATTGTGCTCGGTGCTTCCGCGCTCGGCGCAGGCACGGCTATGATCGCAGGTCTCGGCCCCGGTATCGGTGAGGGCTACTGCGGCGGTAAGGCAGTTGAAGCGATAGGCAGACAGCCCGAAGCTTCCGGCGCTATCACAAGAACAATGATCATCGGTGACGCGCTGGCGGAGACAACGGGTCTGTACGCGCTGGTAATCGCGCTGCTTCTCCTTTATGCTAACCCCATCTTCTCGAAGCTGCTGGATTCCTTCGGAAACTGATGGCTGCCGAGAAAAGCATAATGGGAGGAGAGAGCTAACATGCTGAATCTTATCAGTGAAGCCGGTGGAGCAACACAGCCGACCCTTGCGCTGGTATCCATCGACCCCGGAACTATTATTTTCACGCTGATAAATACGCTCATAATCTTCCTCATTTTCAGATTTTTCCTGTACAAGCCCGTCTGCAAGATCCTTGACAAGCGCAAGGAGATGGCTGCCGCGGAGATCGCGGAGGCTCAGGCGGCTAAGGAATCCGCCGCGAAAGCGGAGCAGGAATACCTTGACAGGCTTGCTGCCGCAAAGACGGAGGCTGCCGAGATAGTAAAGCAGGCTACCGCAAGAGCGCAGGCACGCGAGGAGGAGATAGTTGCCGAAGCCAACAAGCAGGCGCAGAGCATCCGCGCCAAGGCAGAGAGCGATATCGAGCGTGATAAGAAACGCGCAATCAACGAAATCAAGGACGAGATCTCCGAGATGGTAGTCCTTGCAGCATCAAAGGTCGTTGAACGGGAAATTTCGGAAAAGGACAACGAGGAGATTATCTCGGGATTCCTTGCGAACGTAGGAACTGCCGATTAAGCCCCGGGCTTTGAGCAGCGAATAACAGCGGAAAGGAATTTTTTATGAACGACAAGGCTGAAAAGGTATACGGAGAAGCGTTTTTCGAGCTTTGCATGGAGGAGTGTCCCGATAAGGCGTCGGATATTTTCGAGGAGCTTTCCGCCCTCGACGGCGTTTTCGCGGACAATCCCGAGTTTGTGAAGCTGATGGGAACGCCCACCGTTTCCGCCGAGGAAAAGGCGGAGCTTATCAAGGATATTATCAGCGGCGGAAAGGTGTCCGAGCTGTGCGGCAATCTTCTTTGCGTTCTCGCGGAACGCGGGAGGTTCGGCTGCTTTGCGGGCATCGTGAAGAATTTC
>CAZKJC010000324.1:0-2424 GCA_964552995.1 uncultured Ruminococcus sp. | reverse complement strand
CTGATTAAAGCGAAGCGTAACACAATCAGCCCCGTGAGTTCGCTCGTTTGAGCGGAGTGATTGTGTTTTGATCAGCGTTTCCCTAATACTCTTATCTTGATCGGGGTACACTATGAATATAGACGTAAATAACGGACTTACCTCCGCGCAGGCGGCGGAGAAAGCCGCAAACGGCGAGAATAACGGCAGCTTTGACGTCAAGACCAAAAGCGTGGGTCGTATATTCAAAGATAACATATTCACTCTTTTTAATCTTATAAACGTGATACTCGCGGCGCTGGTCGCCTTTGCGGGCAGCTACCGCAATATGCTTTTTATGGGAGTAGCTCTCAGCAACACCGCCATAGGCATTTTCCAGGAGATACGCTCCAAGCGCGTGATAGACAAGCTGTCGCTTCTTTCCGCGCCGAGGGCGCACCTTATCCGCGACGGTAAGGAAACGGAGCTCCCCGTGTCCGATATCGTCAGAGAGGACATAATGCTGCTTTCGGCGGGCCGCCAGGTCTGCGCGGACGGGATAGTACTGGAGGGCGAATGCGAAGCGGACGAGAGCCTTGTAACGGGCGAATCCGACCCTATCCCCAAAAAAGAGGGGGACGAGCTGCTTTCCGGCAGCTTTATCGTTTCGGGAAGCGTAAAGGCGCAGGCTGTGCGGGTAGGCGCGGAGAGCTTCTCGGGGGGGATAACGAGCGGGGCGAAATCCTTTAAAAAGCGCTCCTCAAAAATGATGAAATCAATAAACCGGCTTATTTCCGTTATCTCCGTATGCATTTTCCCTTTCGGGATCGTTCTTTTCTATAAAGCGCTGAACATCACTGGGCAGGAGTTCTCCGAGGGTGTTACAAGCACGGTCGCGGCGCTTATCGGAATGATCCCCGAGGGTCTTGTGCTGCTAACAAGCATAGCGTTGGCTGTGAGCGCCATTCGCCTTGCGAAAAAGCAAACGCTCTGTCAGGACTTGTACTGCGTTGAATCTCTCGCGCGGGTGGACGTGCTTTGTCTTGACAAAACGGGGACCATCACCGAGGGCTGCATGGAGGTCACGGAGCTTATCCCCATTGATGAGAGCTTTGACAGCGAGAGCGCGCTTTGCGCCATCACCTCCTGCGAATCCAGCCCTAATCCCACTCTAAAGGCTATCTCCGAAAAATACTCCTCCAAGGTCAGCCTTAAGGCCGTTAAAACCGTGCCTTTCTCCTCCGCGAGAAAATGGAGCGGAGCAACGTTTGAGAATTTTGGAACGCTTATTCTTGGCGCTCCCGATTTCGTGCTGGACAAGACGGCATTCGCCGATATCGCTCCCGCCGTAAAGCAATATTCCGAAAAGGGAATGCGGGTGCTTCTGCTGGCGTTCGGTCAAGAAGATTTAAACGAAGCGGCTCTGCCCGAAAAGCTCTCGCCAAAGGCGCTGGTCGTTCTGTCCGACAAAATAAGAAGCTCCGCGCCGCGGACGCTGGAGTATTTCCGCGAACAGGGCGTGACTCTTAAGGTGATCTCGGGCGACGACCCCGTTACGGTGTACAACGTGGCTAAAAAAGCGGGTCTGACGGGAGAATATATTGACGCGTCGCGTATACCCGACGAGCTTCTGGCAAAGGCGGCGGAAAAATACGCGATTTTCGGGCGGGTCACTCCCTCGCGCAAGCTGGAGCTTATCAAAGCGCTCAAGGCGAACGGGCATACCGTGGCAATGACTGGCGACGGCGTAAACGACGTTCTCGCGCTGAAGGAAGCGGACTGCTCCGTTGCCATGCAGTCGGGCAGCGACGCGGCGCGGAGCGTGTCGCAGCTTGTGCTGCTGAACTCCGACTTTGCCTCAATGCCGATTGCGGTGGAGGAGGGGCGGCGCTCCATAAACAATATTGAGCGCTCCGCCTCGCTGTTTCTGGTGAAAACTATTTTCGCGTTCCTGCTGGCGGTGCTGTTTCTGATACTCCCCTTTGCTTATCCGTTCCGCCCCATTCAGATGACGCTGATAAGCGGGATAACAATAGGTATACCCTCGTTCCTGCTGGCGCTGGAGCCTAATCATGATCTTATAAGGGGCAGCTTTTTGTCGAACGTGCTGAAGAGGTCGGCTCCCGGGGGACTTACCGTAGCCCTTGGAATAGGCGCGCTTATGGTGCTTCAATATTTATTCGAGCTGCCGCAGGAGAGCACCTCAACGATCGCAGCGCTGCTTACGGGCTGCGTGAGCTTCGGGGTGCTGTTCGGAATCTGCCGACCCTTTAATAAACGGCGCGGTGTTATGTTTATAGCTCTTGTCGGGTTATTCGCGGGAGCTGCTCTGCTGTTTCCCTCGGTGTTTTACCTCGTGCCGCTTACTATGACGGAATTTCTTCTGCTTCTTGCTCTGGTTGGCGGAGCCTGGCTGTGCCTTTTCGGGCTTAATAAGCTTTCAAGGCTGATATTTTAAAATTGAGT
>CAZKJC010000323.1:0-2440 GCA_964552995.1 uncultured Ruminococcus sp. | reverse complement strand
CCTGGGGTCGCCAGCGTGCTTGTTGAACGCCTCGAACAGGTCAAGCTCTGAGTTCTCCTCGATCTCCACGCCGAGATTGTAGAGCTGCTTGATGGGCGCGTTGCAGGCAAGGAAGTTGAGCGGACGGGGACCAAAGGAAATGATCTTGAGCTGCGACAGACCTACGATAGTTCTTGCAACGGGCAGGAACTCGTTTATCATATCCGCGACTTCCTCCGCGGTACCTACGGGGTACTCGGGGATATAGGCGTTGATATTGCGCAGCTTGAGGTTGTAGGAAGCGTTCAGCATACCGCAGTAAGCGTCGCCGCGCCCCTGGATAAGAGAGGTGTTGCTGTCCTCCTCGGCAGCCGCCGCGAACATAACGGGACCGTCGAAATGCTTTGCGAGCAGCGTTTCGGATATCTCGGGACCGAAATTGCCCAGATAAACGCACAGCGCGTTGCAGCCCGCTTTGGTGATATCCTCCAGCGCCTGAACCATATGTATCTCGCTTTCAACTATGCATATGGGACATTCGTAGATATCGGAAGCGCCGTACTTGTCGGCATAAGCCTTGACAAGCGCCTTTCTTCTGTTTACGGAAAGGCTTTCGGGGAAGCAGTCGCGGGAAACGGCAACAATGCCGACCTTGATTTCGGGAACATTATTCATTGGTTTTCTTTCCTTTCGATTTCGATTGTATTCCGTGCGGAATAGCTTATTTATAATATATCACAAAAGCACTTTTTTTTCAAGGGGATTTTAGTCATTTTCGTGCAAAATCTTGCCAAGTTATTATATTTTTTTGTTTTATTTTTCAAGTATCTAAGGCGGCCGCGGAAAAATTTTTTAATGCCCTAAAAACCTATTGACATTATAGGAATAAAGTGCTATAATCTTAATATAACTTGGGTGATATGGTTCGTTTGCCCACGCAGCGAAGCAACGCCCGCAAAGAGCGACAAAAAGCCCACGCAGGGAAATTTTCCGCGAGAGCCTGCCGCAGCGTAACGGAGCGAAGCGGAGTAAGCTGTGGCGGGCTCTCGCGGAAAATTTCTTTGAGATAATTCGCGAAAAAATTTTAAAATCAGGAGGTTATTATGATCTACAGATCTGTAACGGAGCTGGTGGGGAAAACCCCGCTGATGGAGCTCACAAGAATTGAGGAAAGCGAGGGGCTGGAGGCGAAGATACTCGCGAAGCTGGAGCTTTTCAATCCCGGGGGGAGCGTGAAGGACAGGATAGCCAAGGCGATGATAGAGGACGCGGAGCGGCGCGGGGCGCTGAAAAAGGGCAGCGTTATCATTGAGCCTACCAGCGGAAATACGGGCATAGGGCTTTCCGCGATAGCCGCCGCAAAGGGGTATAGGATAATCATAACCATGCCCGAAACAATGAGTGTTGAGCGCAGGAATTTAATGAAAGCCTACGGCGCGGAGTTGGTGCTGACGGACGGCGCGCAGGGTATGAAGGGCGCGATCGCCAAGGCGGAGGAGCTTGCAAAGGAGAGACCCGACAGCTTTATAGCGGGTCAGTTTGTGAACCCCGTAAACCCCGCTACTCACGAGCGCACGACGGGCGTTGAGATATGGGAGGATACCGACGGCGCGGTGGATATTTTTGTGGCGGGAGTAGGCACGGGCGGCACGGTAAGCGGCACGGGAAAGCTGCTTAAATCGAAAAAGCCAGATGTCAAAGTGGTGGCGGTAGAGCCCAAGGGCTCGCCCGTGCTTTCCGAGGGCAAGGCGGGCGCGCATAAGATACAGGGCATTGGCGCGGGGTTTGTTCCCGACACGCTGGACACGAAAATTTATGATGAGATAATCACCGTTGAGAATGAGGACGCGTTTAAAATGGGTCGGCTGATCGCCGCAACAGAGGGCGTTCTGGTGGGTATCTCCTCGGGAGCGGCGCTGTGGGCGGCGGTTCAGCTCGCCAAGCGCCCCGAGAATAAGGGTAAGAATATCGTGGTGCTTCTGCCCGACACAGGCGAGAGATATCTCTCCACGGCAATGTTTTCATAAAGTATGGCGGGGGTCGCGCGGAGCGGCTCCCGCTTTTATTACAAAGAGGTTACAAGCGATTACAGTTTGGTTACAGTTTAAAAAAGGTACTTTACATTTGTGAAACTTTGGTTTATAATCTAATTAACAAGGGAAAGCATAATTGCTCCACAAATACAGAAAGGACATTCACCATGAAACGTAAAATCTTACCGCTATTTTTGTGTATCTGTCTGCTGGGCGGCTGCGTGTCAAAAGAGGAGTCCTCGCCGAATTCGGAGAACGTTATTGAAACCGATTCAGCGGGGTCTTCCGAGTCTGCCGAAGCTGTAACGGAATCTACCGCAGAGGAATCGCAGCCCGAGGAAGAGCCTACGCTGTTCAGCGCCTCGCTCGAGCAGCTTGAGAACGCTTCTTTTCTCTTTAAGGACGGCTTTTTGAAAGAATATATGGAG
>CAZKJC010000322.1:0-2464 GCA_964552995.1 uncultured Ruminococcus sp. | reverse complement strand
TTTCTTTTTCCCCCCTCCCCGTAGGTGTCAGCCCCAGTACGAGCGCGTGAAAGCTCCGCTTTCGCATACCAATAGAACGGATAAACACAATAATTACAACAACATGCGTAGCTCACATAAATTATCATTTCTTTCGCTATTTGCTTGGCAAAATCAATATCGGTAACCAAAACCCCGCTCCCGCATAATATATAGCAGGAAGCGAAAGTCTCAACGGGAGACAGAGTATTCCGAAAAAATTTTTAAGGAGGACATTATTATGTCATGCTTCAACTTTGGCGGTAACAGCTGCTGCTGGATCATCATTCTTATTCTTCTGTTCTTCTCCTGCGGATGCAACGGCACCAGCAACAACAGCGACTGCGGCTGCGGCGGCTGTGGCTGCGGCAACAACGGCTGCGGCTGCTGATTGGCAGACAGCTTCGGCTCTGAAACGCGCTAAGGCGCATTAAGGCGCGGCGCTGCTTATCGGCAGCGCCGCGCTGTTTATTTCGTTTCGGGACAAGCTCGTTTTTGCGCGTATTTTCCCGCGCCAAGCATCCCATTGTTCATATTGATCTGCCATAATTTTCTCCTTATCTAAAAAAATTTTTCACGAGAGCCCGCAAAAGCTTCACTGCGCTGCGCTTTCATGGGCTCTCGCGGAAAATTTTGCTGCGTGGGCAATTTGCTGATGTCAGTTTATGTTCTCTTGACTGCCCTATTATTGCGCGGCAATGTACTCAAATATTATTGCCGATATACATAAAAAAATCAGTTTGAGAATATTCCAAATAATTGCATTTTTTTGAAAATCACACGGAAAGGCAGCTGTTACCGCTTGAATAGTTAAAAGAAATGTGGTATAATAAACGCATAGTGTAAAAGCCCACGCAGCAAAATTTTTTTGCAACAAGCTGTGAAAGCGCAGCGAAGCGGAGCTTTCACAGAGCGGTAGGCGAACGAAGTTCGCCGGTGCAAAAAATTTTTCAAATCATTTGCCAAGAGCGACATAAGGTGGGAGCAGTAAAGCAACGTCCGCCAAGAGCAACGCAAAGCCCACGCAGGAAAATTTTCCGCGGGAGCCCGCGAAAGCGGAGCTTTTATGGGCGGGTCGCGGAAAATTTTTTTAAAATAAGGAGTTTGCCTTTAATAATATGAAAACTGTCATAATTGATAACAGCCTGTGCGCTCTGCCGCTTGACGAGGCGGTAAGACCAGAGCACATCTACAAATACATAAAATCTCTGGGCGAGGCGGGGATAAAGTATGTCCAGATGGACTTCCGCACCATAATGCGTATGGAGGAGCTCCCCGACGGGATAGGCTACATATTCAGCTCGGTAGACCCCATGTTCGCGCGGCTTGCGGACACCTTTGATTTCGACTATACGCTGGTGTCCTTCAACGCGCTTCAAAGGGGAGTGAGCGTAAACACTCCGGCTATTATACAGTTTCCCGCGAATATCACGCTTTCGCGCAGACTGCTGAAGCTGGCGGAGAGCCTTATTCACGGACAGGCGGGAGTAGTGCGGCTTATGGGAGATTTTCCCATGATGACGCCCGATGAAGCGCGGGCGATGGTGAACGATATGAAAAACTCCGTCACCGTTCCGATAGATATATGTCCCACAAACGGCGGAAAAACCGCACTGGATACCGCTTTGAAGATGTCCGCCGCGGGCATTGACTGCGTGACCATGACTATGGGAACGTCCGGCAGATACGCCTCGTTTGAGGAATATTTGTTCTCGCTTATGGCGATCTTCGGAGCTCTTCCGGATAAATTCAGCATGGCGGCGCTGTGCAAGGCGGCGATATATCATAAGCTGGTTTTTGTGGGGGAAAAGAGCGACAGTATCACGCAGATAATGCGGCTGCTGGATTATGATATAAATCATTTGTGCAATACCGACACGGGCGACAGAGTAAGGCTGCGCATTACTCTTAGGGAAAATCAGCTTCTCAACAGCGAGTTTGTAAGCTCAATGGAGCGTATGCTGGACGGGGAGGATATGCCGGACGATATCCGCAGGGAGATCGAGGACGCGGTAAGGCATTTTGACAAGGGTCTGTTCAATGAGGATATTTTAAGGGAGAACAACGGCAGAAAGGGACTTCCAAACTGACGAATCTCAGGTGTTATCGCATAATGCCCACGCAGCAAAGCAACGCCCGCCAAGAGCAACACAAAGCCCACGCAGCAAAATTTTTTGCAACAAGCTGCGAAAGCGCAGCGAAGCGGAGCTTTCACAGCGCGGTAGGCGAACGAAGTTCGCCGGTGCAAAAAATTTTTTCAAATAATTTGCCAAGAGCGACATAAGGTGGGAGCAGCAAAGCAGCGCTCGCCAAAAGCAACACAAATTCCACGCAGCAAAGCAACACACGCCAAGAGCAACATAAAACTCCCGCAGGAAATTTTTCGCAAGCCGCCGTGAAAGCGCAGCGAAGCGGAGCTTTTACGGCGGGCTAGCGCAAACGACGC
>CAZKJC010000321.1:0-2504 GCA_964552995.1 uncultured Ruminococcus sp. | reverse complement strand
AGGTGTCAGCCCCAGTCCGAGCGCGTGAAAGCTCCGCTTTCTCAAAATAATTGAAAGGATAAACATAGAAAATTCAACTTTAACAGATTAAAAGAAGAACCACATTGCAAATCTAACAAAATATGCGTGCTAGCATAAATTATCATTTAACTCAACAATCAAAAAACAAAGCCACTTTTAACATATACGCTAAAAGTGGCTTTAAAATTAAGGTTTTATTTTATTTATACAGCTTTTTCGCCTTGTAGGACGTGTGGAGCACCTCGTGCGCCTTATGGCTGCCCGTTTCGCCCAGGAACTCATCATAGAGCGCCTTGACATCGGGATTCTCATGTGAGCAGCGCATGGTGTTTGCACTGTCGATATCATACAGGACCTTAGCGCGCTCCGCTCTGATATCGGTGAAGCTGCGAACGGAAGAGGGCTGGATTATCTGACCGCCGCCGTTTACGCAGCCGCCGGGACATGCCATGATCTCAATGAAGTGGTAGTTTGCCTCGCCGCTCTTTACCTTCTTGAGCAGAGCCTTGGCGTTAGCCAGACCGCTCGCAACAGCGACCTTGACCTCCATACCCGCTACATTATAGGTAGCCTCCTTGATCCCCTCAACGCCGCGAACGTCGGTGAACTCAACGGGAGTGCTGTCGGGCTTGCCCGTCAGCTTCCATACCGCCGTGCGGAGAGCAGCCTCCATTACGCCGCCGGTAGCGCCGAAGATGACCGCCGCGCCCGTGCCCGTGCCGAGAGGACTGTCGCAAACCTCGTCGGGCAGATCGTTGAACATGATACCCGCCTGCTTGATAAGACGTGCCAGCTCGCGCGTTGTGATGGTCGCGTCAAGGTCGGGAACTCCCGCCGCGGACTGATCGTCTCTGTTGATCTCGTACTTCTTGGCGGTGCAGGGCATAACGCTTACGCTGAAGATATCCTCGGGGTTCTTGCCCAGCTTCTGCGCGTAGTAGGTCTTTACGACCGCACCGAACATCTGCTGCGGCGACTTGCAGGTGGACAGGTTCGGGATAAACTCGGGGAAGTAGTTCTCGCAGTAGCGTATCCATCCGGGCGAGCAGCTTGTGATCATGGGCAGCACGCCGTTGTTCTGAACTCTGTCGATAAACTCCGCGGACTCCTCCATAATGGTGAGGTCTGCCGAGAAATTGGTGTCAAATACCTTGTCAAAGCCAAGTCTGCGCATTGCGGCGATCATCTTGCCCTCAACGTTGGTGCCGATGGGATAGCCGAAAGCCTCGCCCAGCGACGCGCGTACCGCGGGAGCCGCCTGTACAACGACCATCTTGTCGGGGTCTGCGATGGCTTCAAGAATTTTAGCCGTATCGTCCTTCTCCTTCAGAGCGCCCGTAGGACAAGCGGTGATACACTGACCGCAGGAAACGCAGGCGGTCTCCGCCAGCGACATATCGAACGGAGAAGCGATCTGTACCGCGAAACCGCGCTCGTTAGCGCCGATAACGCCGATACCCTGCAATTTCTCGCAGGCTGCCACGCAGCGGCGGCAGAGAATGCACTTGCTGTTGTCGCGGGTCATATGCGCCGCGCTGTCGTCTATCTCAATTGCGGGATTCTCACCCTCGTAGTAATCCTCAACAACGTTGTACTCGTTGCAGAGCTCCTGGAGCTCGCAGCTTCCGCTTCTTACGCAGGAAAGACATTCTCTCTTGTGGTTGGAAAGAATGAGCTCCAGCGTGGTGCGGCGGCTCTCGATCACCTTGGGAGTATTGGTGAATACCTCCATACCCTCGTTGATGGGGTATACGCAGGCAGCTACCAGGCTTCTCGCGCCCTTTACCTCGACTACGCAGATACGGCAGGCGCCGATCTCGTTTATATCCTTAAGAAAACACAGCGTCGGTATCTTAATGCCCGCAAGTCTTGCCGCTTCAAGAATAGTAGAGCCTTCGGGAGCGGAGCAGGGAACGCCGTTTATTTTAATGTTTACCATTTCTTTTCTCCTTTCCTTTAACCCTTAACGATAGCGCCGAACTTACAGTTGGACATACATACGCCGCACTTTATGCACTTCTCGGAGTCGATAGTGAACGGACTGCGGATCTCGCCGGTGATAGCGCCGACGGGGCACTTCTTAGAGCAAAGCGAGCAGCCCTTGCACTTGTCGGCAACGATCTTGTAGCTCAGCAGGCTCTTGCAGACGCCCGCGGGGCAGGTCTTGTCCTTAACGTGAGCGATATACTCGTCGCGGAAGTAGCGCAGCGTGGAAAGCACGGGGTTGGGAGCTGTCTGTCCCAGACCGCACAGAGCGTTGTCCTTGATGTAGTAGCAGAGCTTCTCCATCTTCTCGATGTCTTCCATCGTGCCCTTGCCCTCGGTTATCTTGGTAAGTATTTCATAAAGACGCTTTGTGCCTATGCGGCAGGGCGTACATTTGCCGCAGCTCTCGTCAACGGTGAACTCGAGGAAGAACTTGGCGATATCCACCATACAGTTGTCCTCGTCCATTACGATAAGTCCGCCCGAGCCCATCATAG
>CAZKJC010000320.1:0-2514 GCA_964552995.1 uncultured Ruminococcus sp. | reverse complement strand
GTGAAATGATCGGGCGGATTGATATTATTGATTGTCCTCAATGTACTTGACGATATCGCCAACGGTCTTGATGTTCTCAACCTGATCCTCGGGGATCTCAATGCTGAACTCGTCCTCGAGCGCCATTACTAAGTCAACAACGTCCAGGGAATCAGCGCCCAGGTCGTCCGCTATTGAAGATGATTCCTGAATATTAGCCTCTTCAACATCGAGCTGCTCGGAAATCAGCTTCTTGATCTTCTCTAAAATATCCATCTTAAAAACCTCCAATTTATTTGCCGCTTTCGCAACACTTTCAAGATATATTATAAACTATACCTTTAAAATAATCAATACTTCTTATGCAAAAAAATACAGTTATTTTGCACAAATTTATTCGGTAAACATACCAATTTTTCTGAACTTGCCGTATCTGCGCTCCGCCAACACATCGGTATCTATCCTGTTAAGACGATGCACCGCGTCCACAAGGTACTCGTAAATATTGTCGGCGGTCTGCTCCTTGTTCATATGAGCGCCGCCCTCCGGCTCGTTGATTATCCTGTCGCAGACACCAAAAGCGGTCAGGTCCTCCGCGGTGATCTTAAGTATCTCACAGGCTTCCTTTTCCTTTGTCGCGTCCTTCCACAGTATGGAAGCCGCACCGCGCGGGGAGATCACGCTGTACAGCGCGTTTTCAAGCATTGCCAGCTCGTCGCACACCGCCAGCGCCAGCGCTCCTCCGCTGCCGCCCTCTCCGAGGACTACCGAAACTACGGGAGTTTTCAGGGTCATAAATTCCGCGATATTTCTCGCGATAGCCTCACCCTGACCCCGCTTCTCGGCTTCTATGCCGCAGAATGCTCCGGGGGTGTCCACAAGACATATAACGGGACGATGGAACTTCTCCGCCTGCCGCGCCAACCGGAGAGCCTTGCGGTATCCCTCGGGGTGGGGCATGGAGAAATTGGTCTGCTTGTTTTCCTCAAGATTCCGACCCTTGACCTGCGCCAGCACCGTAACCGGAATGTCGCTGAGATACCCTATGCCGCCGATGATAGCCGCATCGTCGCCGTACAGTCTGTCGCCGTGGAACTCCATAAATCGCGTAAAAAGCGCGGGAATGTAGTCGTTGACGGTAGGGCGGTTCTTGTGCCGGATTATTTCCAGCTTTTCACAGGCAGTCAGCTTGCTCATTTCGCCACCTCCTTCGGAAAGCCGTGGAGTTTAAGTATATTGGATATCCGCTTTCTCATCATTCCGCGCTCCACGATCATATCGGCGAAGCCGCAGTCAAGCTGAAACTCCGCGGACTGGAAGTCGTCGGGAAGCCGCTGACGGATCGTATCCTGGATAACGCGCCGTCCCGCGAAACCGATAAGTACCCTCGGCTCGGCGATAATAATATCGCCCAGGCTCGCAAAGGAAGCGGTAACGCCGCCCGTGGTCGGGTCGGTAAGCACCGAGATATAGAGACCGCCGGCGTCGCTGTGACGTTTTACCGCGCCGCTTGTCTTTGCCATCTGCATAAGGGAGATTATCCCCTCCTGCATACGCGCTCCGCCCGACGCGCAGAACATCACTACCGGCAGCTTATGCTCGATACCGTACTCAAAGGCGCGGGTAATCTTTTCCCCCACAACGCTGCCCATGCTCGCCATAAAAAAGTGGCTGTCCATTATCCCGATAACGCAGCGGTAGCCGCGGATAGTGCACTCCCCCGTTTTAATGGCGTCGTTCATTCCGCACTGTTCCTGCATTGACCTGATCTTATCCTCGTAGCGCGGAAATCCTATCGGATTGAGCGAGCGGAGATTTTCGTCCAGTTCCCTGAAGCTCCCCTTGTCAACGGTAAGGTCCAACCGCTCCTTCCATGTGAGCCTTGCGTGATAGCCGCACTTAGTGCAGACCTTCAGCGCGCGGCAGAACTCCTCGTTATACATTACGTTTCCGCAGCGGGGGCACTTGAAAAGCAGGTCCTCGGGAATTTCCAGGTCCCTCTGCGCCGAGGACTGCCCCGTTACCGACTGGGTAACGTCGGTAAACCTGTCCTTGACGACCTTAAATAAATCCTCTAACGCCATTTCAATCTCCCATCACATTTTTTCTGTTAAGAAATCCGATGTCGAACTCGCCCTTTTCAAAGTCCTCGTCCCTTAGCAGCGCGAGCTGGAAGTCCACGTTGGTCTCCACGCCCTCGATGATAAACTCCGACAGCGCCACGCGCATTTTCATTATCGCCTCGGCTCTTGTGGGAGCTTTCACCAGCATTTTGGCAATCATGCTGTCGTAATAGGGAGTAACCTCATATCCCGCGTATACCGCGCTGTCAATGCGCACATTGAAGCCGCCCGGGACATGTATAGCCTTGATGACCCCGGGGGACGGTCGGAAATTATGCCGCGGGTCCTCCGCGTTGATGCGGCACTCTATGGCGTGCCCCGTGAGCTTCACGTCCTCCTGCCCGAACCAAAGCTTCTCCCCTGCCGCTATCCTTATCTGCGCCTTTACAAGGTCTATTCCCGTCACGAACTC
>CAZKJC010000319.1:0-2545 GCA_964552995.1 uncultured Ruminococcus sp. | reverse complement strand
ACAGCTACAACTACGCAATCGAAACCTACTATCCGGCTCGCTGATCCCGTCGGATTGCATCGGAAGCTGCACAAATTCCTCCTTGCAGGACTTGTTAAAGGTAGCTCATATCCTCAAGGGCAAGACGGTTCACCCCGACGTTTCGCTGGCTATCGCCCCCGGCTCTAAGCAGGTTTTCAATATGCTGGCGGATAACGGAGCGCTGTCGATACTTATCGACGCGGGCGCGAGAATACTGGAGAGCGCCTGCGGTCCCTGCATAGGCATGGGGCAGTCGCCTAACTCTAAGGGTATATCACTGCGCACATTCAACCGCAATTTTGAGGGAAGAAGCGGCACTAAGGACGGACAGATTTACCTTGTATCGCCCGAGACCGCGGCTATCTCGGCGATAACGGGCGTGTTCACCGACCCGAGAACAGTCGGCGAAATGCCGCCCTATGTAATGCCCGAGAAATTCCTGATAAATGACAATATGATCGTGCCGCCCGCTTCCGTTGAGGAAGCTCCCAAGGTCGAGGTGCTGCGCGGTCCGAATATAAAGCCGTTCCCCGTAAACAAGCCCCTCGCGGAGAGCATTGAAAGCGGCGTTACGCTGAAAGTCGGCGATAATATCACCACCGACCACATCATGCCCGCGGGCGCTAAGATACTCCCGCTGCGCTCGAATATCCCAGCTATCTCGGAGCACTGCTTCGCGGTGTGCGACGAAACGTTCCCCAAGCGCGCCAAAGAAGCGGGAACGAGCATTATCGTCGGCGGCGTGAATTACGGTCAGGGCTCGTCGAGAGAGCACGCGGCTCTTGCGCCGTTGTACCTCGGCGTTAAGGCTATCATCTGCAAGAGCTTCGCGAGAATTCACCGCCAGAACCTCATCAACAACGGCATTCTTCCGCTTGAATTCGTGAGCGAGGGCGATTATGACAAGATCGAGCAGGGCGACGCTCTGTTGATTGCGGATATCCGCAATATCATTGAAAACAGCGGTAAGATAGTTGTCGAGAATAAGACAAAGGGCTTCTCCTTTGAGGTAAAGTGCGAGCTCTCCGAGCGCGGCAAGGGTATGATACTCGCGGGCGGTCTGCTGAACTACACTAAGGAAAAGGGCTGATATGGGATTTTTGGATAATCTTTTCGGCAAAAAGCCCGCTGCGGACAGGCAAGCCGAAAAAACCGCAAAAGCCGATAAAGCCGAAAAAAAGGATTTCTCGGCGGTTCTTGAAATAGCGAGGCTGATATCCTCCGACGACAAGGCTGTTACGGACAGGCTGGGATACTGCCTTGAAAGACCCAAGGAGTATTTCGCGGAATGTGCCGCAAGGTACAGGGAACGCGGGATAGATGTAAACAGCCGCGACGAGGATACATTATACTGGATAGGAATGGTCGACGAGCTTTCGGAAAGCGGGTATCTGTTCGGCGTTGACTGGAAATGCGAGCTTGAGGATTTCCTATGGGCGCTGGAGCAGATCAAGACCTATCCGCTGATATCCGACGTTATACCCACGGTAGAGCTCAGCGAGGACGATGATGTTTCCGCTTGGGGCGAGGAGATAAACAAGGCGCTCGGCGGAAAAGCCTTTGTGTGCGCTGTGGATATCGACAGCGACAGCTATGAGCTTATCATAGTTACCGCCGAGGTGCTGGAGAAGATCGCGGCGCTTGCGGGTGTGATGGGTCACTCTATTGAAGATCTTTAATTGAAAGGACATAATATTATGGCAAAAATACTGATGACTACCCCCATCGTTGAGATGGACGGCGACGAAATGACCAGAATTATCTGGAAATGGATAAAGGACATACTGATATGCCCTTATATCGACCTTAAGTCGGACTACTACGACCTGGGTCTGGAGCACAGAAACGAGACCGACGATCAGGTCACGATAGATTCCGCAAACGCCACCAAGAAGTACGGCGTAGCGGTAAAGTGCGCTACCATTACCCCCAACGCGCAGCGCGTTGAGGAGTACAAGCTCAAGGAGATGTGGAAGTCCCCCAACGGCACTATCCGCGCGATACTGGACGGCACGGTGTTCAGAAAGCCCATTCTGGTAAAGGGTATCGTTCCCTATATCCCCACATGGACTAAACCGATAACCATCGCGCGTCACGCCTACGGAGATATCTACAAGAACACCGAAATGAAAGTGCCGCAGGGCAGCAAGGCGGAGCTTGTAGTCACCGACGCAAGCGGCAAGGAGACCCGCGCGCTTATCCACGATTTCAAGAACAGCGACGGCATTATCCAGGGCGTTCACAATCTGGACAACTCCATTTCCAGCTTTGCGAGAGCCTGCTTCAACTACGCTCTCGACGCTAAGGAGGACCTGTGGTTTGCTTCAAAGGATACCATATCCAAGACCTACGACCATCGCTTCAAGGATATCTTCGCGGATATCTACGAAAGCGAGTACAAGGCGAAATTCGAGGCAGCGGGGATCGAGTATTTCTATACGCTTATCGACGACGTTATCGCGAGAGTGGTGCGCTCCGAGGGCGGATTTATCTGGGCTTGCAAGAATTACGACGGCGACGTTAT
>CAZKJC010000318.1:0-2551 GCA_964552995.1 uncultured Ruminococcus sp. | reverse complement strand
CTCCCCGTAGGTGTCAGCCCCAGTCCGAGCGCGTGAAAGCTCCGCTTTCGCATAACAACAGGGCGGATAAACATAACAAACTTTTTTTAACAGATTAAAAGGAGAACCACATTTCAAATCTAACAAAATAACCGCGTCAGCATAAATTATCATTTACATCAATTGCTAAATTTAAAATCCCATTTTCTGCATTTTTCTTCACCAAATTATCAAAAAAATTTTTTAAAAAAGCTCTTGCAATTTTATATTGGGTGTGTTATAATATATTGTGATAGATTATGGGTAAACTATACCCTTTTCTATGATTACGGCATTTCTGCCGATTCGCGGAGTTCTGAAAGATGTCGAAGTATGTTTCTGTTGCGATAGACGGTCCGGTGGGAGCGGGAAAGAGTACGATAGCCCGCGCGGCCGCGGAGCGATTGGGATTCGTTTACGCGGATACGGGCGCTCTTTACAGAGCGGTGGGTCTGTATTGCCACAGAAAAGGCATTGACATGGAGCGCGCTTCCGCTGTCGCGGCACAGCTGGATGAAATAAGCCTTGAGATAAAAAGGCTCGACGGAGCGCAGCATGTTTTTTTGAACGAAGAGGACGTTTCGGAGGAGATAAGGCTTCCCGAGATTTCCATGGCGGCTTCGGCGGTCTCGGCGGTTCCCGAGGTCAGGACGGCGCTGCTGGATATGCAAAGGCTGATCGCTGAAAATAACGATGTTATAATGGACGGTCGGGATATAGGAACGGTGGTTCTCCCCGACGCTGATGTGAAAATTTTCCTTACCGCTTCTCCGGAGGTGCGTGCAAAAAGGCGCTATGACGAGCTGAAAGCAAAGGGCAGGGACGTTTCCTTTGAGGAGGTTCTTTCCGACCTTAACCAACGCGATCACAACGACAGTCACCGCGCGGCGGCTCCCTTAAAGGCGGCGGCGGACGCGGTTGTGGCGGATACCTCGGAGCTTGATTTCGAGCAGTCCGTGGAGCTGGTGTGCGGGTTGATAAAGGAGAGACTGTGATGTTTTACTCCATTGCCCGCGAGCTTGTGCGGTTCGTATTTCATATAGTCTTTAAAATAACCGTCATAGGACGGGAGAATATACCAAAGGAAAAGGGCGGCTACATCATCGCCTCCAATCATGTTTCCAACAACGACCCGCCGATGGTGGGGATAACCTTTCGCGGAAAGTACAACTTCATGGCGAAAGACGAGCTGTTTCATCTCAATCCGATATTCACATGGCTTATCAAGAGACTGGGGGCGTTTCCCGTAAAGCGCGGCGCGAAGGATACCTCCGCGATAGACAACGCGCTGGAAAGCATAAGGAACGGGCGTATTTTTATAATTTTTCCCGAGGGAACGCGCTCGAAGGACGGCGAGCTGGGGCGTGCGAAAAGCGGCGTTACGCTTATCGCGGCGCAGGCTAAGGTGTCCGTGGTACCGGTTTTCATAAAATACGGCAGAAAGCGGTTCAGACGAAGATGCGTTATCTCGATAGGAGAGCCGATAAGCGCGGATAAATTTGATATAGACATTACCGATAAGCGGCAGCTCAAAGCGGTAAGCTCCGAAATAATGGACAGGATCGCCGGTTTAAAGGAGAACGCGCCTGATGTGGATTGAAATTGCGGACAAGTCGGGCTTCTGCTTCGGCGTGGAGCGCGCCATAAGGCTGACCGAGGAAGCGGCGGAGCGCTTCGGAGAGGTGTGGACGTTAGGTCCGCTGATACACAATTCTATTGTAACGGATTCCCTTGAAAAAAGGGGTGTTCATATAGTCGAAAGCGTGGAGCAGGCGGCGGGGAAACCGCTTATAATCTGCTCGCACGGCGTTTCGGCGGCGACCGGGAGCAAAGCGAAGGAACTTTGCAGCGAGGTGATCGACGCGACTTGTCCGTTTGTCGCGAAGATACACGATATCGTTTCCGACGCTTCGGTCAAAGCGGCGGTGGTTCTCGGCGATAAGGGTCACTCCGAGGTGATCGGGACTATGGGTCACGCGGCGGGCAGGGCTTACGCCTGCGCGGACGCGGACGAAGCGGAGGAGTTGTTTGAAAACGGAACGCTCTCGGATAACGAGGACGTTGTGCTTGTGGTTCAGACCACCTTCGACCGCGGCAGATTTGAGGATCATTCCGAAAGGATAGGAAGAAATCACAGCCGCGTTAAAATATATGATACAATATGCCACGCCACAACCGAGCATCAGAGATACGCGGAGGAGCTGGCAAAGCGGGCTGCGCTGATGATAGTAGTCGGAGGACGAAACAGCTCGAACACAGGAGCGCTTGCAGCTATCTGCGCAAGGCACTGTAAGACGGTATTCGCAGAGAGTGCCGCCGATATACCCCGGCAGATATTAAGCGGTCTGCGTTCCGATAGTCTTATCGGAATAACGGCGGGAGCGTCTACGCCCGCCTACACTATAAAGGAGGTTCATGAAAGAATGAACGAGGAAATCAAATCTGTAAATGAAAATGAGGAGGACTTCGCTGCGCTGCTTGAAGCGGATCAGTCTTTTATTAAGTTACGTAACGGAATGAGAGTTAAGGCAAC
>CAZKJC010000317.1:0-2562 GCA_964552995.1 uncultured Ruminococcus sp. | reverse complement strand
TTGTATAAAAAGTTATCGCCACGCAATGTTGAGGCAGGAAATTTTTCGCGAGAGCCCGCCGCGTTTCGCTTCGCGCAGCGGAGTGAAACGCGGCAGGCGGGTCGCGGAAAATAAATACGCTTAGATCAACACTTTATATACAGACTGCGCTTTTTATTACAGATCCCTTGACGCTTCCTTGAGTATCGCGGCGATCTTATCCATGCGCGAGCGCGAAACGACTTCTCCGCGGTCGTAGTTTTCAAGGAAGTGCAGCAGCTCCGCGCTGCTGGAGCACACATAGTCGCTCTCCCTCAGATTGAGCCGCAGCTTGGCGTTTGGCGAGGAGAAATACAGCACAGTATCCACCCATACGTCCTCGCCGGAGGCGTTGAGTATGCTCTTGACGATATCGCGTTGTCGGCGCATCTGCTTGATGGGGTTATCCATTTCGGAGCTGTTGCTTTTGCCGTCGCGATAGAATTTCTTCTGCGTCCACTTTTCCGCTTTCCAGCTTCCGCTGATGGTGCCCGAGTGGTTCTTCACCTCGATGATGATAACTCCCTTATGGCTCACCACCATAAGGTCAAGCTCCGAGCGCCCCCTTTTATAGCGCACGGGGAGATTCCGCAGGATTATGTTGTTTCCGCTTAATTTTTTGACTGTGCGGTATAGCTGCTTTTCGCCGCGCAGTCCGCTGTTGAGCACGTTGTATCTTCTCGCCAGAAAAGCGTAGCCCACGTTGCAGAGGAATATCAATATTATTACCACCGCCGCGGTTATGGGAGTTTCGTACAGCTTAAACCATACGAACGCCACCAGCAGAAGCACGGGGCATATCCCCACGATCACCTGGAACACGAACAGCAGCACCGCCATTTTATTGTTGCGGTTTTTACCCTTGATGACCTTATTCATTTACACGTTGAACTTGAACAGGGTAACGTCCCCGTCCTGCATTACGTAGTCCTTGCCCTCCAGACGGACGAGTCCCTTTTCCTTTGCTCCGTTCATTCCGCCGCAGGCGATAAGGTCGCTGAACGCTACTATTTCCGCGCGGATAAATCCTCTCTCAAAATCGGTGTGTATCTTACCCGCCGCCTGCGGGGCTTTTGTTCCCTTAGTAATAGTCCACGCGCGGACCTCCTTGGGTCCCGCCGTAAGGAACGAGATAAGTCCCAGCAGCCGATAGCCCGTTTTGATGATACGCGCCAGTCCCGAGGACTCCAGCTTCATATCCGCCAGAAACATCTCCTTGTCCTCGTCGGACATATCGGAAATTTCCGCCTCTATCTGCGCGCAGATGGGCAGCACCTCGGAGTGCTCCTCCGCGGCTATGGCGCACACCGCCTTATATTGCGCGTTGTTGTTTATATCTCCCGTAAAATCCGCCTCGGACAAATTCGCGGCGTAGATAACGGGCTTGTTGGAGAGCAGAGGGGTATCCCTGAGCATTTCCCTTTCCTCATCGGAATAATCATAGCTGCGGGCGGATTTTCCGTTTTCAAGGTGAGCCTTAAGAGCTTCAAAGAAATCCAGCTCCTTCTGAACGCCCTTGTCGCCCTTAAGAGCCTTTTTGGCTCTGTCAATGCGGCGCTCCAGTATCTCCAGATCGGAGAAGATAAGCTCCAGATTTATTGTTTCGATATCTCTTGCCGCGCCTATCGAGCCGTCAACGTGGATAATATTGTCGTCCTCGAAGCAGCGCACCACATGAACAACAGCGTCCACTTCGCGGATATTGGACAGGAACTTGTTGCCCAGACCCTCGCCCTTGCTCGCGCCCTTTACCAATCCCGCTATATCCACAAACTCCAGCGTAGCGGGAGTGAACTTCTCGGGGCTGTACATCTCCGCGAGCTTGTCCAGGCGCTCATCGGGAACGGAAACTATACCCACATTCGGCTCTATCGTGCAGAACGGGTAATTTGCGGATTCCGCGCCCGCGTTGGTGAGCGCGTTGAATAAAGTACTCTTGCCGACGTTCGGCAGACCTACCATGCCTAATTTCATTGATCGTGACCTTTCTTTTTGTATTATATCTTATTTTAACACTTTTTGAGAGATTTTTCAAGGGGTAATTCGTCCTTTTGTGTTTTTGGGGGGATTTTTGTTGCCGAACGGGCGCGGGATTCGGCAAAGTTTGACAAGCCCTCGGATTTATGGTATAATAAAAGTGCCGGCGACTCCGGACGTTTTAAACGGAAGGAGGTGAAACTGATGGAATTTTTCTCCTTTCTGTTATCTGTTGCAGCCGGTGTGGTTTCTAACTACATATTTAAATGGCTCAACAAAGATAACCACGGCAAGAAATAGCCGGCAATAGCGACCCCGTTCCCCGAGCCGGACACTCGGGGGACATTTTTTGATAAAAAAATTGCCCTCAAGCCGGCACTTGAGGGACAATTTTTTGAAACGTTCTGGAAATCTTTTTCCTTTCTGCATTTTTATTATAGCATATATAAATTGATTTGTCAATAGCTTTTACAGAAAATGCCCTCAAGCCGGTACTTGAGGGCATTTTTGTGAAAATCAACCCCCGCACGATCGCGCGGGGGCTGTTATGTTCAGTTAAGCCGTTAA
>CAZKJC010000316.1:0-2567 GCA_964552995.1 uncultured Ruminococcus sp. | reverse complement strand
CTCTCCCCCGAAGGTGTCAGCCCCGATTCGAGCGCGTGAAAGCTCCGCTTTCACAAAATAATTGAGAGGATAAACATAAAAATCCGATTTTAACATAACAACAGGGGAGCAACACAATAATCCAACAAAATAAGCGTGCCAGCATAAATTATAATTTATCAGCCCCGACATCAAAATTTCCCCGCAAAACCGAAAAAATTTTCAAAACACCTTGAAATTATCAAAAAAATGTGGTATAATATTCTAGTATTTAATATGCGCCCGTAGCTCAGCTGGATAGAGCAATAGCCTCCGACGCTATGTGTCGTGCGTTCGAATCGCATCGGGCGTACCAGTACGACCGGCACGGTATGTGCTGACAATATCGCGGGAGAGGATACTCTCCCGTGTTTCATTATCAGACAAAATGGACGGTGAGAAAATGGCGGAAAACGAAAATATCCATAAGGGTCATCGGCAGAGAATGCTCAAAAAATACCTTATGCAGGGTATAGACTGCTTTGCGGATCACGAGGTACTGGAAATACTTTTGTATATGGTTTTCTCACGCAAGGATACGAACGAGCTTGGGCACAGACTGCTGGAACGGTTTCATTCCATTGAGGGGGTGCTGAACGCCAGCGTTGAGGCTCTCTGCGAGATCGACGGCATAGGCGAGACCGCCGCGACCTATATAAACTTCGTGGGAGACCTTTTTGTGCGGCTGAGCAGCTCCAGAACGCCCGACGTCAATCTGGCGAACTCGGAGGACTTAAAGGAATACTGCTACAATATGCTGCGATTCGAGCAGATAGAGAATACCTGGGTTATATTCCTAAACAAGCATTTCGCGCTCAAAGGCAAAAAGAAACTCTCAACAGGGCGCGAAAACTCGGTGGATTTCGATATGCACACGCTTCTTGTCGAGGTCATCAAATCGGACTGCACTAATATCGTGCTTACCCACAATCACCCCAACGGCGCGGCTCTGCCGTCGGGGAACGACGTCGCCGCAACAAGACGGATCGCGTCTTTCCTCTCCGACGCGGGGATAAATCTGGTCGATCATATCATAGTAAATCACGCCGAGGCGTTTTCAATGCGTTCGGGCGGGCATTTAAAGGATATATGGGGCTAGATGTCGGATAATATATTGGAAAATATTGCTTGACAGACAAGCGGTTTAATGTTATAATAAATTGTATTTCAACGAAAGGACAGAGATAAATGTTTTTGGAAAATGAATACCGCACGCAATACTGCAACGCGGTAACGGAATCATGCATAGGAAAAAAGGTACGCGCGGCGGGCTGGGTAGAAAATATCCGCGACCACGGTGGGATCATGTTCGTTGACCTGCGCGATCATTACGGCGTTGTGCAGGTGGTATTCCACAACGAATCGCTTCTTGAGGGTATACACAAGGAGTGCGCCGTTTCCATCTCGGGCACGGTAATAAAAAGAGATGAGAGCACCTATAACGACAAGATCGAGACAGGCACGGTGGAAATCGAGGCGGAGGAAGTCCGCATACTCGGAAAGGTCACCGAGAATCTCCCCTTTGAGATCGCGCTTTCCAAGGAGACCAAGGAGGATCTGCGCTTAAAATACCGCTACCTTGATCTGAGAAATAAAAAGGTCCACGACAATATCATGCTGCGCTCGCAGATAATCTCATTTCTGCGCAACAAGATGAACGAGATGGGCTTTCTGGAGCTTCAGACTCCGATCTTGTCCACCTCCTCCCCCGAGGGAGCGCGCGACTACCTTATCCCCAGCCGCAAGCACCACGGGAAATTCTACGCGCTGCCGCAGGCTCCGCAGATCTTCAAGCAAATTTATATGGTATCGGGATTTGATAAGTATTTCCAGATAGCTCCCTGCTTCCGCGACGAGGACGCGAGAGCCGACCGCTCCCCCGGCGAGTTCTACCAGCTCGACTTTGAGATGTCCTTTGCGACGCAGGAGGACGTTTTCGCGGTAGCCGAGGAAGTCCTTTCGGCAACGTTCGCCAGATTCTCCGATAAGCAGGTATCCTCCGCGCCGTTCAGACGCATATCCTACGAGGAGGCTATGCTCACCTACGGCTCTGACAAACCCGACCTGCGCAATCCGCTGGTAATAAAGGAGCTTTCCGATCTGTTTGTGGACAGCGATTTCAAGCCTTTCTGCAATAAGGTGGTAAGAGGTATCAGAGTTCCAAAGATGGCGAGCCAGAGCAAGAGCTTCTTTAAAAATATGGAGGATTTCGCTACCAACGAGGTCGGAATGAAGGGTCTTGGCTACTTCAAGGTCGAAGAGGGCGAAAACGGGTTCAAGTACAACGGTCCTATTGATAAATTCCTTGACGACGGTCAGAGGGCGGAGCTTGCAAAGCGCTGCGAGCTTGAGGTCGGCGACGTGCTGTACTTTATCGCGGACAGCAAAAAGAACGCTCCGAAGTTTGCGGGACAGATACGCAACGAGGTAGCAAAGCGTATGGGTCTGGTGGACGAAAGCAGATTTGAGCTTTGCTTTATAGTTGATTTCCCGATGTATGAGCTGGACGAGGAAACAGGCAAGATCATATTCACCCACAATCCTTTCTC
>CAZKJC010000315.1:0-2567 GCA_964552995.1 uncultured Ruminococcus sp. | reverse complement strand
AAGCACGCGCAGCGAACGAGCGTAGAGAGAGCGGAGTGTGATTAGACGAATTTTTGAAATTCTTTTTAAATCATTTGATTCTTGTCACCCTCTTATATACGCTGTACTACTCCGTCTTGGGCAGCGCATACTTGTTCTTATAAATATTAAATTCGTCCATAAACTCCGACTTATCCAGCCGCTTAAGCTCGTTCATATATTCGTGGGTATCCAGGCTGTTTTCCTTTATCTGAATAAGGCATACCGCGATATTTGAGCAATGGTCGGAAACGCGCTCAAAGTTCGTCAGCAGGTCCTGAAGAATAAACCCTAGCTCAATGGTGCATATTCCCTTGCGCAGACGCTCGATATGACGAGTCTTGAGATCGGTGCGGAGCTGGTCGATAACGTCCTCAAGCGGCTCTACCTCTTTTGCGAGCGCCACGTCGGAATTGATAAAGCAGTCAATGGACATATTTAGTATCTCGGCGACCGCGCTCTTGATTATCGGGACCTCCTCCGACGCCTGCTTTGAAAAGGAAATTTTCTTCTGATGCATCTCCTCAGCCGCTTCAACGATATTCACCGCGTGGTCGGAAATCCTTTCCAGATCGCCTATCGTATGGAGAAGATTTGAAACTATCTGGCTGTCGCTCACCGACAGGTCCTTTGAGCTTATCTTAAGTATAAACGAGCCGATCTTATCCTCATAAATATCTATCGCGTTTTCATTGTCCACGACCTCCGCCGCCTTTTTCGGATCGTACTCCGTGACGGTATCCATAGCCATAAGCATGGTTTTTCTGGTAAGCGCCGCCATTTTATAAGCAACGTTTCTGCACTGCTCGATAGCTATCGAGGGTGTGTTGAGAAAACGCTCGTCCAGCATGGGCATAGCCGCGGAGGTCTCCCCGGGCTTGTCCCGCACGGTAAGGCAGGCGAGCTTTTCAAGCTGCTTTGTAAACGGCAGGAAAAACAGCGTCGTAAGCACGTTGAATACCGTGTGTATTATCGCTATACCGAGAGAATTAAGCGCGTTATTCATAAACGCGAAATCAAGGAACGCGTCAAGTATATAGAACAGCGACAGGAACAGAAGCGTTCCGATTATATTAAAATAAAGGTGAACGATAGCCACGCGCTTCGCGGACTTGTTCGCGCCGATAGAGGAAATAAGCGCCGTCACGCAGGAACCGATATTCGTTCCTAAAATTATCGGCAGGGCTATCGAATAGGTTATCCCGCTGGTTTTGGAGAAGGTCTGCAAAATACCCACCGAAACGGAGGAGGACTGGATAAGCGCCGTCAGCGCCGCGCCGGTGATCACTCCGAGTACAGGATTTGAAAAGGCGGTCATGAACTGCCCGAACGCTTCGTTGTTCTCCAGCGGCTTGACCGCCTCGGACATTGCGTTCATGCCGAACATCAGCGTCGCGAAGCCGAGAAAGATAACGCCAAGCGTCTTTTTCTTATCCGATTTCATAAACATCAGCATTATTATGCCGATAACCGCCAGGATCGGCGTGAACGTGGTGGGCTTAAACAGGGAAACGATACCCTCGCCCTCTACCGCCGAAAGGCTGAGCAGCCAGCTCGTGGCGGTCGTGCCTATGTTCGCGCCCATTATAACTCCGATAGCCTGCGACAGCTTCATTATCCCCGAGTTTACAAAACCCACCATCATGACGGTGGTAGCCGCCGAGGACTGTATCAGCGCCGTTACGCCCGCGCCCAGCGCCACGCCCTTTATCGGGTTTGAGGTGAGCTTTTCAAGCCACCGCTCCAGATTAACGCCCGCGAACTTCTCCAGCGCGCCGCTTAACGTATGCATTCCGAAAAGGAACAGCGCGAGCCCGCCCAGCATATTAAGAATATGATAGATCGTCATTTATTCTCTCCTGTGCTTTCGATCCTCCCTGTGATCGACTTTTCCTCTTTCACTTTACTCATTACTACTATATTATACTAGATTTTTTCAAAATTGTATAGGGGGTTACGGCTTTTTTGTGATTTTTTTTAATTATGACAGAAAAATAGTATGAATAGGGGTGTAATATAGACAAACAGTGATTTGTATTGGCATGCTAATTTTGTTAGATTTACTATGCGGTTCTCCTTTTAATTTGTTAAACTTGATTTTGTTATGTTTATCCGTTCTTTTATTTTGGGAAAGCGGAGCTTTCACGCGCTCGGACTGGGGCTGACACCTACGGGGAGGGGGAAAGACAAAATCCGACAAAAGCGGGGATTTCCCCCCTCCCCTACGGTTTCACCCCAGACCCCAACTTCCCTCTCCCCTCCCCCCTTTCCCCGCTTTTCTTTAGCACAAATTTGATCTACTATGTTGTGGGCTATTTGGGCTGTTATTTACGCGCAGCAGCTACTGAGGAACATCAAGCGATAGTGTTGACAAAGGTTTGCTCCTTTTGGAGTTGGATAATTGGAACTTTGTCAAGTGTTCAATTTGATGTTCCTCTCGTATAGGGGCAACTGAACATTGTTTAAAATGAACACAATGGGGCGTTGCGATTTAGTCCACAAGAAAAGCGGCGACGGGGGGTGAGGGGGAGAGGGAAGTTGGGGTTCGG
>CAZKJC010000314.1:0-2572 GCA_964552995.1 uncultured Ruminococcus sp. | reverse complement strand
GCAACCTTGCCCTTTTTAGGGTACTTCCCCAAGCCGCATCGTCCCCTGCCCGCTACTTCTCACTGCGCGCCTTTTTCGAGTTATATTGCCTTTCCAGCTCCCTGTTTCCCTGCCTTATCAGCTTTGCGAGATTATAGCTTTCCCTTATCGCCGACATTCCCGCGGAGGGAAGCTTTTCGGTATCCTCCTTTTTCTCCTTGCCCAAGCGCTCACCCCCTTATCCTCTGAACTGCCCGCTTATCTTGCGCGCCGTGATGGTATAGTGGTGCGGATTTACGGCGCAGTAGCGCTTTACCTTGATGATCTCAAAGCGTTCTCCGCAGTATTCAGCCTGCATTCCCGCGGCAAAATCCACATAGCTCGGTCGGGAATTTTCACAGTCATAGTAAATAGTGATCTCCGTAGTATCGCGCGTGTGCGCCGAGGTGAAATCCGTCACCGAGTTTGTCCTGTCCACGCGTACGTTCACGACCTCCGTTTTCCTGTACCCCGAAGAGGTGGGCTCGTACAGCGTTACGGCGTCCCCGAGAAGCTCGTCGGGAATAGGCTTTATAGTCACTCTCTCACCTCCGCCGCGCTGAAAAGACAGCCTGCCGCTCTTAGCAGACTTATCACCGTCGTGTCCGTTTCAAAGGGCTGCACGATGACCTCCGCATTGTTTGCGGAGCTGTTTGAGCTGCTGCCCGAACTGCTCCCCGAGCTGCTGCCGGAGCTTGAGCCGGACGACACCGAATAGGAGAAATCCCCTATCGTTACCTTTTCCGAGCTTTCGCTGCTCTGCGAGCTGCCGGAGCTTTCACTGCCGCTCTCGCTTGATGAGCCGCCCGTCCCTTGGATAGCGGCTGCGCTTTCCGCGCGGGCGATCTCATACCTGAGCATAGCCTGCACCTGGAACCCGCACGCCTGCTTTACATACTCCGCGGGCTTTCCGCCTCTAAGAGCCGTCTGCTGCGCCATTCCGTCCGTAAGACCGTTCAGAACGTATTCCGAGCGCTTAAGGCAGTCGGTCAGCAGTCTGTCGGCGTTTTTCGCGCCGCTGCCGTCGTCAAACCCGAGCGCCAGATACTCCTCTTTAGTCAATATCATTTTATACCCCCTTACCGATTAACTTCGGTTTGTATAAGTGTTGATGAGAATTAAATTATTTAAATGGGAATTTCAAAATTCCGCCACCACTGCTCCGTTCACTGCGTTCACTTTGCAGCGCTGGCGGAACCGTGCTGCATTTGCCGTTCAGGCAAATGCGCACTTTTTGAAATTCTGATGCGTGGGCTTTATGCTGTGATAACCTATGCCTCTATGCTGACCGCGATAGCCGCCTTTTTGTTATCGGGAACAAAAAGGTCGTGATACTTGCGGTAATCGATATCCCACGCGTCGGCGAACTGGTTCGCTTCGGGGGAGATTATCTTCACGTTGTCCGTCTTTGAGACCGCAATGGGAGCGCTCTTAGGGCAGATTATCCAGTTTATGGACTTCGCCGCCGCTGTGGGAGCGAACCCGCCGTCGCCGTCCTTGTTGAACGTATAAGCGGACTTCATTCGTGCGGAGGGCACGGGAATTATAGGCACGCCGTTGAGCGTTTTCACCGTAAGATCAAGCTCTCCCTGCGAGAACTGCGCGCAGTCTACCGCCGCCGCGAGCTCTCCCGAAAGCATTATCATATCATACACGGGGCGGGACATCACAATAACATTGTCCCCCTCGCCGCCGGTGAGATCGCACACCTGGCTGAGCTGCCCGAGAAGCTCGGAGAGCACCGTGGACTTCACCGCGGTATAGCTCTTTCTTATCCCCGCCGCCGCCGCGAGCTTTGAGTAACGGTACGCGTCGATCTCGGGTATGACCCTTGTGCGCTGGAATTCTGCCGCCACATTTGCCGCGGCAAGTCCGAAGCCGCTTTCGTCAACGTCGATCGCGTCTATCCTGAAACGTCTGCCCCTGTCCTGCGAGAGCGCGAACGTCTCAAATGAATAGGTCACCGCGCCGCCCGTATAGCCCTCGTCGCGGCTGTATGTACCAAGCCCCTGGAGTGACATTTTGGGCATCTTTATCTCATTCCCTCCGTTATATATCACCTGAGAAGCGTTCTCCTCCATCCAGCCCGAGGTGCAGCCCTCGATGATCTGCTTGTCCAGCTCCTGCTGGAACACCTTTGCGTATTCAATATTATTTGCCATTTTATCCTCCTGATTTTGATTTGAAATTTTCCGCGACCCGCCCGAGTGCGCAACACTCCGCTGCGCGTAGTATTGCGCGCTCGGGCTCTCGCGAAAAATTTCCTGCGTGGGCGGTGCGTTGACGTATGCCTTCACCGCCTATGATCGTTGATTTTTTGGGAGCCGCATACCCGCTCCCGTATACCCTCTTTCCCGCCCGATCATCCTTTCCGGTTCATTCGGGGGCAATACCCGTGAGCCTGCCCGAATCTCACCGGAACCTCAAACCTCAATATATGTAAACCCGCCGCCCACCCTATGACAGTTTTTAGGTTATGTTGACCTAAAGCTGATGATTTAAAAGAATTTTCCGCACCGCCCAAACGCTTTGCGTTTGGGCTAGCCCGCTTTGA
>CAZKJC010000313.1:0-2578 GCA_964552995.1 uncultured Ruminococcus sp. | reverse complement strand
AAAATTTCCTGCCTCAACATTGCGTGGCGATAACTTTTATACACTCTGACCACACGATCTCTGTGCGGTATTGCCTTAAAAAATTTTAAAAAAATCCAAAAAAATTTTAATAATTATGTAGAAAATTTCTGATAAGTGTGATATAATGTGGTTAACCGGCAATGAAACCGTTTATTTGTCCTTCGTAAAGCCCCTGTTAAACGCGGTGCCGAGGGACGAGAGCTAAGACAAGGAGGATAATATGGCAAGACATAAGAGAAAAAGAAAAGTTGCCGCTTTGCCCAAGGTAACGGTGCTTACCGCGAATTACCCTGCTTCCGGCGGGCGGGAGGAAGCGATGACAGTCGAAGAGTACGAGACCGTTCGGCTCATCGATCATGTTGGACTTACACAAAGCGGCGCGGCGGAGCGTATGGGCGTGGCCAGGACCACCGTTCAGGCGATCTATTGCAACGCCCGCCAGAAAATGGCAAGGTTGTTTGTTGAAGGCGGTACATTGAAAATCGAGGGCGGAGATTACACTATAACGCCCGAGAAATAAAGCCTCCGAGTCCGATTCGGGGCTGAATAAGATCGGAAATTATTCTCCCCGCAGCAATGCTGCGGGGAGAATTGTTTGTAAATCAGATCGGGTCAACATTCCAAAGCATCAGTTCCCAGAGAGCAGCTTTTTCTCCATCTCGGAGGTGTTGGTGCTGTATTCAAGCGCGGTCTCATAGGAGATAAGCCTTGAGTTGTAAAGATAAGCCAGGCTGTCCTGGAGGGTCTGCATGCCTACCGAGGTAGCGCCCTGCATGGTAGTCTCCATCTGCGGTATCTTATTGGAGCGTATAAGGTTCTTTATCGCGTCGGTTCCCAGCATTACCTCGACCGCCGCTACCCGTCCCTTGCCGTCCATACGCGGCAGAAGCGTCTGCGCGATAACTCCCTGGATAATGTTGGAGAGCTGCGTGCGCACCTGATCCTGCGCGTAGGTGGGGCAGGCGTCTATAACACGCTCGATGGTCTGCGCGGCGCTGGAGGTGTGCAGCGTACCGAATACAAGGTGACCCGTTTCTGCCGCGGTAAGCGCGAGGGATATCGTCTCGTAGTCGCGCATCTCGCCGATAAGTATAACGTCGGGGTCCTCACGCAGCGCGCTTCTCAGGGCGTAGCTGAACGAGGGTACGTCCCTGCCCAGCTCGCGCTGGTGAATGGTCGCCTTTTCCTGTGCATAGCGGTACTCGATAGGGTCCTCTATGGTGATGATGTGGCATGCGCGCGTTCTGTTGATATGCTCTATCATAGCGGCGAGCGTGGTGGACTTGCCCGCGCCCGTAGGTCCCGTAACGAGTATCAGACCGCGGCGCTTTTTGGCGAGGTCAAGCAGCACCGATGGCATTTCCAGTTCCTTGAGCTCGGGGATCTTCGCGTTGAGCAGTCGTATGGAGCACGCGAGCTTTCCGCTGTGGCGGAACACATTGACACGCTGCCTTGCGCCGTTTTTCAGCTCAAAGCTGAAATCTATGTCGTTGCCCTCCGTGAGCTGCTTTTCCTGCTCCGCGTTAAGTATGGAAAGAATCGTTCTGTTTACAACGTTGTCCGAAAGGTCGGTGAACTTCTGGAGCTCGCCGTTGACACGCACTACCGTAGGCAATCCGACGGTAAGGTGAATATCCGAGGCGTTCATTTCTCTCGCCTGCATAATGAATTCTTCAAAGGTCATAGTATTTTATCCTTTCTCATTTGATTTTGAACTGGATACCGCTGGCGGAGAAATATACCTCCTCCGAGGTATTGGCGATACGCTGGTTCACCGTACCGACTATTTCTCTGAATATCGCCTGCCTCTTGTTTTCGGGAGTAGCCGAGAAGCCCGTTTCGAGCGTGATGGATATCATGCTTCCGCCGTTTTCGTCCACCTTCTCCCGTATGGCCATGATACCTCCGATTATGCGCTTTTCGATCGCCTTTTTCAAAGCTTCGTCCGGCGCCTCGTCGCCCGGGCACATTTCATTAAGCACCACCTGCGCGTAGGAGCTTATGCTGTCGAAGATAACGAACTTGTGGTCGGTCACTTCATTCTCAAGGTCGATCCTGTGAGCGGTAACTATATCCCACTCAACGCCGTTCTGGTTGCACGCGAACTCTATTCGCCGCAAAGTGTCGGCGTCCACCTCGCCGCCCGCCTTGAGATAAAGCACATAGTCGCAGGCGGAAAAATATGTCGCCGCCCAGCGCGACTTGCCGCTCGCCGCACCTCCTGTTATAAGAAGTGATTTGGACATACGCTTTCCTTCCTTTCCATACGAAGCCGCCCTGCAAGCGTTTCCGGAACCTACGTCGGGACAGCTTCTTGATTTTCGGGTTATACTATATATATTTTAACATTTTTTTGACAGCTTGTAAAGGGTTTATGCAATTTTTATGTATTCAACCAAAAACAAGAAAAAATTTTGGTGATTTTCACAATGAACGGTGGTTTGGATTTGTACAGATAAATTTACCGCCAAACTATTACTTGACAATTCGCTTTTGAGCGTGTACAATATAGGCAATACCGCGCAATTATTGTCGAGCGGTTGCGCAGTCAGATTTT
>CAZKJC010000312.1:0-2589 GCA_964552995.1 uncultured Ruminococcus sp. | reverse complement strand
GCGTGAAAGCTCCGCTTTCTCAAAATAATAGAACGGATAAACATAACAAATTCAATTTTAACAAATTAAAAGGAGAACCACATTGCAAATCTAACAAAATAAGCGTGCCGGCGCAAATTATTATTTCTCTTTCCATTTTTTGATGTATAAATTTTCCGAAAACGCCAAAACTATTCTCACAGCCCGAATTGTGCAGTAACAGTATTGCGGTTGGTTTTCGGTTCGGGCGATCCATAAAACGGCGCTGTAAAGATTTTACGCCAAAAAAGTGAAAGGAAAATGACTATGAAAAATAACAGGACAAAAAAATCCGTGCTCGGCGGCAAGGGTCTGGTGATCGCTTCGGTCGTGGGAGTCGCGGCGGCAGCGGCGGCGGTGGTTTCCGCCTATAACGCGACGATGTCAAGACTGGTCCCCACAAACACTACCCCCATCACCTCCAACACATGGGTATTCGAGCCCGATGAGGACGAGCAGAAAGATACTCCCCAAACCACCCCTCCCGCCAAGCCCGTTGAACAAAATGTCACCGAAGAGCCCGCCGCGCCCGTAAACGGCAGCGTCGCAGGCGTTCCCATTGATGAGGACGAGCCCGCCATCGCGCCCGTTCTCCTCGAAACAAGCGAAGCTCCCGCGGCGGAGGTAAACAAGCCAATAACCGCGGATATCGGAAATATCATGCCGGTCGACGGCGAGATCGCCAATCCGTTCAGCAACGGGGAGCTTGTCAAATCCACCACCCTCGGCGTATGGAAGACCCACGACGGCTGCGATATCCGCTGCGAGCCCGGCACGGACGTGCGGTCTATGTCGGAGGGAATGGTAAAGGAGATCACCGACGACCCGCTGTGGGGAGTTTATGTGGTAGTGGAGCAGTCCAACGGGCTTGAGGTACACTACTGCGGGCTTGCCAAGGAGCTCAGCGTAAAGGCGGGTCAGCAGATAAACCAGGGCGAGACGATCGGCAAAACCGGCGATACCTGCCAGATAGAAATACTTGAAGAGCCGCATCTCCACCTCGGCGTGAAGCAGGGCAATGAATGGATAGACCCCATGTCGGTAATAAGCTAAAACAAAAAGAGCACTCTGAATTTACAGGGTGCTCTTTTGTAAAATGCCGCATAAAAATCGGGGATCAAAGGGGCGGAAAGCCCCCGTCAATTGAGTGCCCCCGCATGAATTTCCCGCAAGCCTCCGTGAAAGCGCAGCCTGCAAAGCAGGCGGAGCTTTCGCGGATGGCTAGCAAGAACGCAAAGCGTTCTTGCGGTGCGAGAAATTCTTTTTAAATCATTTGATCCTCGTCAACCTATATTAGCTGCTCCCGATCAACATAACTTGACCGCATTATCAATTTTTGCTTGGGGGAGTGGGCGGGGTAGGCGGCTGGGGCGGGGCTTGAATATTCCCCGCGGAATTTATGTTCTTGCGCAGCATTCGCAGTCCGCTCAGGTCCTTAGCCATAAGCTCCTCTACCCGCGCGAGCATATTGTCCGCGTAGGAGCTGGTTGTGGAGCGCACCGCGTTGGAGTGCGCCTGCGCCTCGCTCATAAGCTCCGTTGCGCGGCGCTGCGCTTCTTTTACAAGGTCGTTCTGATCGAGAAGCTCGTTTCTGCGCATTTCGGCGCGGCGGATTATATCCTCCGCCTCGCGCTTGGCGTCGCTGATTATGCGGTTCTTGTCCGCCACTACCTTTTTCGCCTGGTTTATCTCCCCGGGAAGCGATAATCTCATCTGCTGGAGGATATCCTCTATCCCGTCCGCGTCCACCATGCTCTTTTTGTTGAAAGGAACGCGGGTCGCGCTGCCGACTATTTCCTCAATGAATCCAATAAGCTCTTCGATAGAATATGAATTATCCATTTTAATGTCCTTTCTTTAAAGTGCCATCTTACCGTCCGCTTCCGCTGCCGCCGCCGCGGCTTTCCGCCTTGCTTCGGCAAAGTCCCTGGTGAGCTTTGAGCGTATCTGCTCGTGAATGCAGGCGGGAACATAATTTTTCAGATCGCCGTCAAACATAGCCACCTGCTTTACCATGCTGGAGGAAACAAAGGTGGTGTTAAGGCTGGCGGGAATAAAGACGGTCTCCGCTCTGGGGTTCAGGTCCTTGTTGGTGTGGGCCATCTGGAACTCGTACTCAAAATCCGAGGTCGCCCTCAGCCCCTTGACGATAACGTCTATGTCCTGCCTTATGTTGAAGTAGTCCGCGAGCAGCCCGTCATAGCTGTCTATCTCGATATTCGGCATTTCCGCCGTTACCTTTCGCAGGAACTCGCAGCGCTCGGGTATGGTGAAGCTGTATGCCTTGAGAGGATTTATCAGCACCACCACGACCACCTTGTCGAACATCTTCGCCGCCCGCGTTATTATGTCGAGGTGTCCGTTGGTAACGGGGTCGAAGCTGCCCGGGTATATCGCCGTTTTCATTCCGCATCGCTCCCTTCCTCCGCCGCGGGTCGGTATATCGACACCGACGTGCGGGAGTGCCGCAGCAGCTTCACCAGCTCGAATCTCCCCACGCGGCGCGGCAGAACGCAGTCCTTTTCGTGCTCGCATATTATCACGCCGTTCTCCGACATCTTTTCCGTCAGA
>CAZKJC010000311.1:0-2618 GCA_964552995.1 uncultured Ruminococcus sp. | reverse complement strand
TTGAACTGCTCCTCCGTGTCCCCTGGGAAGCCCGTTATAAAGGTAGTCCTAAGTGTGATCCCGGGTATCTCCGCCCGCAGCTTGGCAATAAGCTCTCTCAGGGACTTTTCGTCGCCCCTGCGGTTCATTCTTTTAAGAATATCCCCGTCGCAGTGCTGCATCGGGATATCAAGATACTTCACTATCTTGTCCTGCCTCTTTATGCAGTCAATAAGCTCGTCGGTTATCCTCTCGGGGTAGCAGTACAGCAGCCTTATCCACTTGAAACCCTCTATTTCGCAGAACTTGTCCAGCAGCTCGGGCAGAGCGAGCTTACCGTAAAGATCAAGTCCGTAGCGTGTGGTGTCCTGCGCTATGATGACAAGCTCCTTTACGCCGTCCGCCGCCAGCAGCTTTGCTTCCTCCACGATATTTTCCATCGGGCGGCTTCTGAAGCGACCGCGTATCTGCGGTATAGCGCAGTATGTACAGCAGTTGTCACAGCCGTCCGCTATGCGCATATAGGCGTAATGCGGAAGTGTTGACAAAATGCGCTTTCCCTCCATGCTGTGGGATTCCTTGCTGCCGAAGCAGCAGACTCTCTCGCCTCCGGTGATCTTATCCAGTATCTCGCATATCCTGCCGTATTCCGAGATACCCACCACCGCGTCGACCTCGGGAAATTCCTCGACAAACTGCTCGCGGTAACGCTCCGAAAGACAGCCCGTGACTACTATGTGCTTTATCCTGCCCTCGTTCTTGAGGTCTATCAGCTCCATTATCCACTCGATAGCCTCCTCTTTGGCAGATTGGATAAACCCGCAGGTGTTCACCAGCGCGATATCCGCAAGCCCCGCCTCCTCGACAAAGGCGTATCCCCTTTCCGCTATCCTCGCCATCATCTGCTCCGCGTCGACCTGGTTCTTGGCGCAGCCAAGCGACACTATCGCTACCTTGATCCTTTTGTCGTTACTCATTCGCTTTCGTCCTCTTGATCCTCTAAAATCATCTCAATACAGCGCTTTACCGCCGTATAGTCATATCCGCGCCGCGCAAGAGCCGCAATGGTGCGCCTGCGGTCGTCGTAATCCTGTATTTTTCCGTAGTACTTCCGCTCTATAAGCTCGATGATCTCCCCGTCGATATCGTCCTCGTCATATTCGGCGAGAGCGTCCTCAACAAGATTGCCGTCAAGCCCCCTGTGCAGCATTTCATACCTTGCCTTGCGCAGACCCCAGTGCTTTGTATGTATGAGATAGGCAGCCAGCTTCTCCGCGTATTCCTCGTCGTTGATATAGCCGCTTTCTCTCATATACTCCGCGGCGGCGTGGGCTGTTTCCTCGGGGTAGCTTGCCCTTAGCTTATTGAAAAGCTCGTTGTAGCAATACTGGCGGGTACCCAGAAGATAAAGCGCGCGCTTTTTAGCCTTTCGCAGCGTGTCCGCGCCGCGTATCTCCTCCAACGTATCCTCGTCAAGCTCCATTCCCTCGCAAAGCCCGTGATCTTCCACCACGGCGGCATTTATGTACACCGTTGTTTCGCCGTCAAGCTCGAGCTGCCAGGTATCTCCCTTATAGGGTGAAAGCTCTGTTATCTCCATCACTCAAGGTCCTCAGGAGCAAACTCCGCAAAATCGTCGTCATCGGTGGGAGTGGCATTCGCGGGTGCCTTACCCTCCTCGGGCTCTTCATTATCGCCCTCGGAGGAGAGCAGGCTGGTATTTTTCGCGAACTCCTCGCGCACCTTTTTCTCGACCTCCTCGCAGATAGTGGGGTTGTCAATAAGATACTGCTTGACCTTTTCGCGCCCCTGCCCTATCTTCATATCGTCATAGCTGAACCAGGAGCCGCTCTTCTTGATAATACCCAGCTCTACCGAGGTATCCACTATCTCGCCGAGCTTGGAGATACCCTCGCCGAAGATCATATCAAACTCCGCTACTTTAAAGGGGGGAGCTACCTTATTTTTCACTACCTTTGCCTTTGTGCCGTAGCCTATGACCTGTCCGCTGTCCTTGATGGGTTCGCCGCGGCGCACCTCAATGCGAACCGAGGAGTAGAATTTCAGCGCCCTGCCGCCAGGTGTGGTCTCGGGATTGCCATACATCACGCCGATCTTCTCTCTTATCTGGTTGATAAAGATAGCGACCGCGTTGGACTTGTTGATGACCGAGGTCAGCTTTCTGAGCGCCTGGGACATCAGTCTTGCCTGTATTCCCACATGAGCGTCGCCCATATCGCCGTCTATCTCCGCGCGGGTCGTCATAGCCGCTACCGAGTCCAGAACGATAATATCTATCGCGCCCGAACGTATAAGCGTTTCGATGATCTCCAGCGCCTGCTCGCCCGTGTCGGGCTGAGAAACCAGAAGATTATCCACGTCAACGCCCAGTTTTTTCGCGTAAACGGGGTCGAGAGCGTGCTCCACGTCGATAAACGCCGCCGTTCCTCCCGCCTTCTGCGCCTCGGCAATGGAGTGCAGCGTAAGCGTGGTCTTACCCGAGGACTCCGTACCGTATATCTCTATGATCCTTCCGCGGGGAAGTCCGCCGATACCCAGCGCCATATCCAGCATAAGCGATCCCGTGGAAATGCACTCGATATCCAGGTGCTTATTCTCGCCCATAAACATTATAGAAC
>CAZKJC010000310.1:0-2650 GCA_964552995.1 uncultured Ruminococcus sp. | reverse complement strand
TCTCAAGCCCGCCGCCGTTCTGCGACACTCCGAAGCCGAGCGACTTGAGAATGGATATTATCCTGTCCTCGGGCACTTCGATACCGAGAACTCCGTTTACCTTTGCGGTCTGAACGGTTATCACGCGCTCCTTTGCCGAAGCTCCTGCGCTCTCGTCGAAGCGGGAGGAGCTTATCTTTGCTATCCCCAGCGACTGCACCAGATTCAGCGCTCTTGCCATGCCCATCTCTACGCCGTACTCGTCCACGCCCTTTTCAAATCTCGCCGCGGCGTCGGTGTGAAGTCCCAGAGAGCGGGCGGTCTTGCGGACGTTATCACGCATAAACTTCGCGGACTCCAGCAGTATCTCCTTTGTCTCGGGAACTATCTCACTGTTGAGACCGCCCATGATTCCCGCCAGACCTACTCCCTTTGATTTGTCGCAGATAAGCAGATTGTTGGGGTTGAGTGTGTGGGATTTTTCGTCGAGGGTGACAAGCCCCTCGCCCTCGTTTGCCCTGCGCACAACGATGGACGAGCCGTCCAGGGTGGACAGGTCGTAGGCGTGCATGGGCTGACCTATCTCCAGCAGAACATAGTTAGTGACGTCGACAATAGCGTCGATAGCGCCGAAGCCGCACACGGAAAGGCGGCGCTTCATCCACTGCGGCGACTCGAAGTGCCGCACGTCATAGATATAGTGCCCCAGATAGCGCGGGCAGACGTCCTTAGCCTGCACGGTCACGGAAATATCGGGGTTCGTTGTGCTGTCGCAGTCGTAGGAGCAGTCGGGGTTCTTGAGTGGCTTGTTCAGGAAAGCCGCGACCTCTCTCGCTATACCCAGCACGGACTGGCAGTCGGGGCGGTTGGCGGTGATGGATACGTCGAAGATATAGTCGTCCAGCTCCAGCACCTCTTTTATATCCTTTCCGATATCGGTATCGGGCGGCAGGATAAGTATCCCGTGGACCTCCGCGCCCTTTATCCAATTCTCGTCAACGCCGAGCTCCTCGCCGGAGCAGAGCATTCCGTAGGACATCATATCCTGCATTTTGCGGGGAGCGATGCTCATGCCGTTGGGCAGCTTTGCCCCCACCATGGCGACGGGAACTTTCGCGCCGACAAACACGTTGTCCGCGCCCGTGAGTATCACTATATCCTTGCCGTGCTTTCCGCAGTTGAGCTTGCAGATAAGCAGGTGAGTGCCCTCGTATTTTTCAAGCTCTGTGATCTCTCCGACAACGACATTTTCGATATCCTTGCCGAGGTAGATCGTCTCCTCGACCTCAAAACCCGCGCCGAACAGCTTATCCACAAGCTCGAGCGGCTGCACGTCTATATCCACATAATCCTTAAGCCAGCTATATAAAATTTTCATATTCTTTCCCCTCCTTTAAGCCTTGAACTGCTCGAGAAAATCACGGTTGTTCTCAAAGAATTTGCCCATGTGAGGAATGCCGTATTTCAGCATGGTTATACGCTCTATGCCTATTCCGAAAGCTATTCCGGAGTATTCCTCGGGGTCTATGCCGCAGTTTTCCAACACCTTGTTGTTGACTACGCCGCCGCCGAGCACCTCTATCCAGCCCGTGCCCTTGCACAGCGAGCAGCCCTTTCCGCCGCACTCAAAGCAGCTCACGTCCACCTCTACGCTCGGTTCGGTGAACGGGAAGTAGGAGGGGCGCAGGCGGGTCTTGGCGCTCTCGCCGAATATCTGGCGCACGAACTGATCAAGCATTCCCTGGAGATCGCACAGCGTGATGCCCTTGTCCACCACCAGACCCTCAAGCTGGCTGAACATGGGGGAGTGCGTAGCGTCGCTGTCCGAGCGGAACACCTTGCCCGGCACCAGTACCTTGATGGGCGGCTTCTCCCTGTCCATCGTGCGTATCTGCCCGGGGGAGGTGTGTGTGCGCAGCAGCAGATCGTCGGTCAGCCAGAACGTGTCCTGCGCGTCCCGCGAGGGGTGATCCTTAAGCACGTTAAGGCGGGTGAAGTTGTGATCGTCGTCCTCTATCTCGGGACCCTCGTACACCTCAAATCCCATTCCCGCGAAAACGTCTATCATCTCCTGCCTTATTATCGATATAGGATGAAGATTCGCGGGAGCGCGGCGCAGCGCGGGCAGCGTAACGTCCACTGCCTCCTTTTCATACCTGCGCTCCAGCTCCTTTTCCTTTATCTCCGCCTGCTTCGTCTGGTAAAGCTCCTGCGCCCATACGCGCACGTCGTTTACCGCCTTTCCGAAGGACGGCTTCTCCTCGGGCGGAACGCTCTTCATCTCCTTCATCAGCCCCGAAATAACTCCCGTTTTTCCGAGGTATTTCTGCCAGAAATCCGAAAGCTGCTCGCTGTCAAGCACACCTTCTATCTTCTGCTTGTATTGCTCCTTGATCTCATTAAAATCTCTCATCTCGTTCTCCTTATCTGAATTTGAATTTTCCCGCACCGCACACTCAGCTGCTTCGCAGCGGAGTGTGCTAGCTCGCTGTAAAAGCTCCACTCCGCTTCGCTCCGTTGCGCTTTCACAGCGGCTTGCGGGAAAATTCCTGCGTGGGCTTTGTGTTGTTCTATGCGGGCGTTGCTTCCTGCGCCGACACGGCGTTGCTCTTGGCGACTGATTTAAATGTGAATTTTCCGCACCGTGAACTCAACCGCTGCGCGGTGGAGT